>JADYXQ010000117.1 GCA_021772135.1 Candidatus Obscuribacter sp. | reverse complement strand
TGGCAAATACATTATGCTAGATGACAGTACTGTTTGGAAATCTGAAGATGAAAGCACTAGCTCTGGCTGGAGTGAGGGTACTGAAGTCATTATAGCTAGAGATAAGATGACTAATTTAGAAGAGGGCGAGTCTGTAGATGTTGAAGAAATGACTCAGCTGTCCGGATACAAATATGTTGGAGACAGCACCGTGTCAGGGGCGTTTGAAGGAGCGGATTTCGATAAAGCAGTCAAACTCGACAACGGAATGGTCTTCCTTTTCCAAACTTTTGGATATACCTATACCTATCGTCCTTCGGCGCTCATTTTTCAGTATGGAAATAGTTCGATGTATGAATTGCTGATTGACGATGAAGCATACTCGGTCAAGAGAATACGTTAGTCTGAATTTGAGAGGATCGTCTGCCATTGTAGTGTCTTGCGTGTCTTGCAACCTACGAACGTCATCGCAAGATCCCACTTTACCGCTGCTTTGTGAATTGCCTACCATAACGTTCCCAAAAATCTTTTGTACAGGAGCAAACATCTCTCAATTTATTTCCTGCCAAGTAATCGGCTGCCAGCCCTGGATAAGTGACCCCTGCCCAGGACGAAACTTGTACGTCTGCGACAAATTTGCAGCTGGCATTAAGGTTCCGGACTGCATGTCAATTTTGTTGCCGACCAAAGCACCGGTGAGTGTGCCAGTGCCACTTAAAGTGATAGGTGCATTTGGTGCATAAATTAGACCATTGAAATTGGCGTCCAAATTAAGTTTGACTGGCCTGTTTCCTTCATACCAGATTTGCAAATTTGAGGGATCGTTTGAAGTGGTAAGAAGTCGACTAGCGTCTAGATTTACGGCTGAATCAGAATTGCTTCCTTGATCGACGAAAATTCTGACCGGCTTTGAGCCGTTCTCCAAAGTCACGGTTTTGTTAGCAGGGAAATTGTCGACGGCAGTTTTAGTGCTAAGCGAACTTGTATGCAAGTCTATGCTAGTGTCTGATGTCGTTATGCTCGTTGGAGTAGTCCCAGCCGAAGCGTACGAAGATAGATCAGACATCAAAAATACTGAACTGCTTTCAGGAGCAGGTGCTAATTGATATTGACTCTGCCCAGCCGCTTCAACAAGCGGATTACTCGAGTTTTCGCCGGCTCTTGCTCCGGGATTGTAAGACCCAGTAGGCTGATCAGCACGAGCCTGTATATTGGCATTAGCATTAGCAGCGCTCGCATCGAACGCAACGGCATCCACTGTTCCATTGGTGACTAATCTTCCTTGTATTAGCCCATTGCCACCACTGCCGGAATCTGAAACCACTACCGGCAGGCCATTGGGGTCTGCACCGTTGACGACAACATCGCCGCTAATGACACTGCCATGGCCAATAGTAGCCTTACCATTAGTAGAAACATTTGAATCGTAAATATTGTACGTTCCGTCCGAGCTTAAGTGAGTACCCGGAGAAAGTGGGTTACCGACCTGGCTACCATTAAAGAAGGAAACACTCGTATTGCCGAAAATTGGCTGTTGAAAATAATTTTTGGTACTTGGACTTGCGCCGCCTCCTTGAAGGGGAAATTGACCGTCAGGCGGATCGTCGAAGCGACTCTTTAAAATAACTCTGATAGTCTTACTAAACAGACCATTGCTCGCTTTACTCTCGACCACTCTGAAGCCACCTCCGCTGGTAGCCGTCATATTAGTAGAGGTTGGCACTGCAATTCCATTGACGATCGAACTAGTACTACCAGTAGGGTCAAGCTGAGCAGAGTAAATTGAAGAATTCGTTTTGAGAAACGCCCAATCTGAAGCGTCCAATCTTTTCACTGTGATCGTGACGGTAATGTTTGGAATGCCAGGAGTCGGTGCAGCGCCACCGGCCGCCGCACTTTCGAGTTCAGTAGAGGGCAGGATGCTTGTCATGCTCCCAGAAGCCGGATCTAACGAACAAGGGTAAGTGCTGTTAAATTTGTCAACGGCGTAATCGATTCCGATCTCAGATGCATTTCGCAGCGCATCTGTCCATTGGCTAGAAGCTATAGCTCGCGCTGCATCCAACAACATAGAAGAGAGTACAAGAAGAAAGACAATTGAAAGCACGCCAATTACAATTACGCTGACGAGCGAAGAGGCTTTTTCCTGTCGAGATTGTCTAATCATTGATCAACCTCAAAAATCGACTATTCTTGACGTACGCCAGGCAGTGTAAAGGGCAGACTTCACGACTAACTGCTGTGCCAGTACTTGGAGTTTGAACTTCCAGATTTATAGAAACACCTACAATGGGAGCGACCACAGTCTGGTACGTGGTGGTTGGTCCGTATATAAACTGAAAAATAGTCGGCGTGCTGCCAACGGTCGGTCCGATTATCCCCTTTAAAATCGTCTGGGGTGGATTTATTGGCAACGCAGAATTTACATTAGGGGAAGCCGGTGTGCCCGGAAATCTCGCTACCTGAAGAGAGTATTGGCCAGCTACCAGCGGATCAGAAACGATTTGATAGATTATGGTATCAAGACACTCGCGTACACCGCTGGCATCTTTCGTAGGGAAACCATTGCTGAGAAATACGGGCCGTTGAATTATTAATGTCTGCGGGCCAAGCTTATAAGGAATTGCGGGCCACGGTGCCGTCGGAAAGCCGCCGACTGGTGGTATCGAAGAAGGAGGTCCAGCACCGAAGGTGTCGCTGTTGTTCAGTACATTTCCGATCACTCGAGCCTGACGAATATCAGAGCAAATTCTTTTCATTGCCAAAGAACAAGCCATCTGCCCGTCAAGTTTGCCTGTTAATTTGGCCGAAGCAAGAGAGTTCAGAGCCAGCATCTGAGAGAGCATTACAAGCACGAAAGAAATTAACCCCATAGCTACTAGAAGCTCTATGATTGTGGTTCCACTTCGCGTTCTTACTATTGCCAAAAATTGATACCTCTCTGATGAAGCGTTGTCAGAGTGGCTTTTGTTTTAGTGGAAAGCTGAGTTCCACCGGTCGTTTCAAACACAACAACCGCGCTGGTGGTACCGGGGGCAATACCGGCTTCTACGGTGTAATAGGCCGAGCAGTGAAGTTTATTGCTCACTGATTTTGAACTCCACACGTAGTCTCCCATATTCAATCCTATTGGCATTGGTACAGGGCCAGCATAACTCTGCCCAGGAGTCTGGCTGTCGACAACCAAAGGATAGGTACTGCTCGGCATACTGCCGGTGAATCCATTCTTCACGGCATCCAGCACATTGTGTGAATAAGCTGAAGACAACTGCATAATTCTGCTCGTTGTGGTTAGCCTTAAAGTCTCGCCAAGCATATTTAGTAAAGCGCCTGTTAAAGCTATACCTATAGTTAGCGCTACCAGCATTTCTACGAGATAGAAGCCATTACTTGAACGTAAAACGTGACTGTTCGACTTTGCAGTTTGTAGCCGCCGGAAATCGGCGGCTCGTCGAAAAGCACCGATTGCAATCCTAGTTTTTGCTAGTCCCTTCAAATGCTAACTCCTAAGTCCAACAGTGCTTCTGCGGCTTTTTTCCGAATTGCTCCCTTAGGGCTGACCCAATAGACTTTAGACCACAAAGCAACCAATTTTTCTTTTGCCTTTTTTTGGATCAGAGCCGATTGCTCCGTTCGATAAATCGTATCCCAGGCATTAATCTCCTTAATTGTCGACGGTATTTTCGAAGCCAATATCCTTGCTTGTCGTCCCATCCAGCTCGGTGAGCCAGGCATTTTGGCAGACAGAGCATAGTATTTCGAGGCTGCCACTTCGTCGTGTCCAAAGAGATATAAATTTATGCCCGCTATATACGGAAGATACCAATTTTCTGGATTTGCACGGATGCCACGTTGAATAATGGCATTTGCTCGTAGCGGGCGTTGTTCCGCAGAACCCACTGTAAAAGCACAAAACCAGTAAGGTTGCACAAAATGTGGATCAAGACCAGTGATTAAATCCAAATATTGGTCAGCTAGTTTCGATTGGTCAACAGCACGCGCAGCACCGTCTCCGATGTAGCTAATAAATGCCAACCAGTAAAAATCAGCTATAAGTTGGTCGTACCCGAGAGAAACCAGACGAACAGCTTGCGCTGATGGAATGAAAGATACCTGAGCGGCCGTTAAATCTCGCAATCGAATCGCGAAACCACAGTGCAGCCAGATCGTAAGCGGAACCAGACTGACCAAAATTGCATAGAGAACAAATGTTTGTAGTCTGCCTGTAGCCATCTCAGCTACCAAAGATTGCTGTAAACCAAGGAAGTTTTCGGCAAAATTCCCGCAATTGATTTGCCACTCCCGGTGGTGCCTAGCAATGCATAAGTTCGGCGATCATCTTGCGGCACATAGACAACTTGACCACGCTCACCACCTGTACTCGCAGGCTCTTCTGAGCATATGGCAACAGGTGTGGCTGGCAATTTGGCTACAATAGGAAACTCAGGTTGTTTGGTGTAGGAATTAACAGGACCTTGGCTCACTGGAGTTTTTCCATCTGCCATTCCGCCAGGATAATAACTTTTCAGTGCATCATCAACGGCGGCTGGATACAAGTTATTGTGATCCGCCGCGTAAGACTCAAGCGCGACTTGCGTAATTATCAAATTCACGCGTGTTTTGTCATCGTTGGCTTTATTTTCTGCATTTAAAAAACGCGGCACTATCATTGCCAGCAACATACCGACAAAAAATATGACCAATCCAAATTCTACAGGTGTCCAAACATGGCGATGCTTAGTAGCAATTGGCGTGGTATTTGTCACTTTAACCTATTGATTTGAGAGCACCAGTGTCGTGCCAACAGACGCGCCGCCCAGTGAATTGCCTGGTACTTTGCCGGCACCTTGAATGGCATACGAGGAATTTACTCCGCCGTTGGCAATGGCGTTGTAATAAACACTGCCCTGGCTACCTAGAGCACTGGGAGCAGCAGCTCGAGTTGCGGCAACGTCAACAACAGCTCCTGCTACAGGAGCTTCAGCAGCGTTTTTAAATGGATTAATTGGATAGTTTCCTCCAACTAGCGTGCCACTTTGCGCACTGTTGCCTCCTGGAAAATATGTTTTCCATCCAGCATCGGTGGCAGTAGCCGGATAAGTTCCACCTGCATCAGTCGAAAATACCTCAGCGGCGACTTGTGCAGTGTGCATATTTGCTTTGACTGCGGCCTCTTTCGCCTTATCCTGCGCGCCAATGAAGTTCGGCAGTGCGATGGCGGCGAGAATTCCGATGATGATTACCACCACCAGAAGTTCAATCAGCGTAAAACCACTCATCGACCGCTGCTGGGGTCGCCGGCGCATAGTAATTTTTCTCACTGACATACTTTTATAACCCTCTAAGAAAATGCCCACTGCTTAGTCTCTCAATTCCGGCCGTCGCTTGTTGAACCAGCCGCATTTATCAGACTAAATAGACCCCTGTTCGCCCTCAAAAGCCTATTCCCTATCAGACCATTTGCCCAGAAACCGGGCCAAAATAACAGCTCATCAATGAAAAACCGCCGGCGCTTTAGCACCGACGGCTTAACAAAAGTTCATCAACATCGCAGTACCGAGGTTCTCCTTGGAGAAATCAATCTTACGACTGACTTCTTAAACGGTAACGAGCTCTTTTGCTACAACGGTCTTGGTCTCGTGACGATCGTGCGCAACTTTGCGTGGGCGTCTGAGATGGTCCATGAAGCGTTTGTGAGCCAGGGTATCGATTTGAGTTTGTGAGGTTTTGTCCGGAACTGAGAGAACGAAGTCGGTTACTTCCTCTACTTTAGGCTCTTGTGAGTGTTTGCCAACAAGGTAGAGATAGCCACCGCGAGTTGAATAAACGTAATGAATCATGCCGCCTGCCTTTCTAAAATCAGTTAGATGCCTGGAGAGATATAACCAACGAACCATTTATTTGTGAGAACACTGCAATGTTCTTCTCGATTCGAGTGTAAGTGCGTTTCACTCAAATGTACATCATGACATACTAAGTGCGCTCGCTTGTTTCAAAGAGAAACATAACATTCTCTGAACAATTGACCTTAGCGCCGTGTCATGCGCCGATGCGAAACGGCTCTAGGAGCCACTTCTGGCGTTGTCACCGCTGCCTCTTGTTCGGTTATCTTTTGGGCCAGATCATTGCCGACTATGACAGTAACCGAGCTTTCGATATTACCAACAGATGCATTGACGATATCGCCTATACTCCCTAAATCTGTGCGAATCAAACTGGCGTCTTCCGGATTGGCTTTCTGAGCGATGATTCGCGTGCGCTTAACTCCGTCTTCAAATTCAAGATTTGCTTTTTGCACACTCACATTTCTGTAGCCGCGCAGGCCAAGAATTTTTGCCACCTTGAAGCCCATACCTTCGGTGGAGCTTGAGTTTTCAACCGAGACACGTATGTCGTCTTTTGATGATTCGACGAAGTTTGCACCCATCAAGCGTGCCACCATTCGACGTGTATCAGACGCTGCCACCACCCAGTCACCATTGGGCGAAAAGGTGCCGGGCATCATTGTTAAGACCTGGTTAGACTTTGGTACGCCGCGCACAAAGTTGGCCATTCCCATCATGTCTTGAACGGTCAGGTCTGTACTTATATATTGTTGGGCGATTTCAATGAGCTTGGGCAAATGCGCCAGAGACTGAGGTTGGAGCGCCTTGTCGAGCACTGCGCGCAAGAATATCGATTGTCTTTGCACGCGGCCGATGTCGCCTAAGGCGTCGTGGCGGAAGCGCACGAATCCCATTGCCTGATTTCCCGTTAAGGTGTGCATGCCGGGCTCCAGGTCGATTTTGAGCTTGGCTGTCCAGTCCATGTACTGCATCTTCTTGGGAACTTCTACGGTGATTCCGCCCAGTTCGTTCACCAGGTCGACCAAACCGTGCACGTTCAAAACTACATAATGATCGATTTTGGTGTCGTTCAAAAAGCCGCTGACTGTGGTCTGTGCCAGGTTTATGCCGCCGATGGCGTTGGCGGCGTTGATTTTGGAGAGGCCTGTGCCGGGTATGCGCACTTCGGTGTCGCGCGGAATTGAAATTACTCTAAGCGAGTTGCTTATCGGGTCGAGGCGGGCCACAAGAATGGTGTCGGAGCGACCGGTGAAAGCGTCTTTATCTATCTTTTGTTTGCGGCGGCCCATGTCGGTGTAGACCACGTCTACTCCAAGAAGCAGCACTGTAGTGGGTTCGCGCAGGCTGACTATTCGCAAAGCCGGCGGCAACATTTGCGGGCTTTTGACCAGCATGGTGAAATAGCCAACACCAACGCCGGCTAAAGCACAGAAGATAAAAATAAATAGCCAGTAGCTTGGTTTCAATCTAACCTGAGGATGCCTGCAAACTTGGTTATTATACGTGCTGGCATTTTTTGTTCATGAGATTCACGATGGGAAACCTAATTCAATGACCGGTCCGGCCAAAGTGCTCGCTATAAATTTTGGTGGTATTGGAGACGAGGTTCTCTTTCTGCCTTGTTTGGCTACGGTCAAAAGGCTGGCTCCTGACTGCGAACTCACGCTTTTGGTCGAGCCGCGCTCAAAATCTGTTGCCGAAGTGACAGACTTGATTGACAAGGTAATTACCTTCGATATTAAAAAAAGGCCGCTCACACCTTTCGACCTTTATCAGCTGGCCATGCTGCTTCGCAGGGGCGGCTATGACATGGTTATTTCGTCTGGGTCTTCACCCATGGTGGCAATGCTTTTATTTTTATCAGGCATTCCCCTGCGTGTGGGTTACGACGCCGGTGGCCCATGGAAGTCACTACTTACGCACCCCGTCAAGCTTTTGCGCGATCAATATGCGGCAGATATGTATCATGACCTTACTAAAGGAATGGCGAATTATCTGCGCCGCAAGGCTGATGCTAAAGCATCTATAAGAGAAGAAGATTCACCTTATCAAGTGCCAAAGGTAGCTCTTAAGCCAGATTCGCTTAAAGCCATGCAAGATTTTTTAGAGGAAGGTCTGAAAACCACCGCCACTGCTGGTGATACCAGGCCGGTGAAGACGATTCTGGTGCATCCCGGAACATCTCAAATGGCAGTGAGCAAGGGCATCATCAAACACTGGTCGAGTGAGAACTGGCTTTCTTATATTCAACTTTTACAAAATCAAAAAGATGCGCCTTTTCAAACGCGTGTTGTTCTTGCTGGTGGGCCAGACGACAAAGACGTAGTGGCCGGCCTCGAAGCAGCCATGGCGAAAAGCGGCGATCAGAAACCATATATAAGTGCGGTTGGTAAAACCAAAGGCCTGGCCGACCTCGCCGCGCTTACAAGCATATGCGATTTGCTCGCCTGCGTAGATTCAGCCCCCATGCACATTGGCGTGGGCTTGAATAAAAATATTGTCGCTTTGTTTGGGCCTACGGATCCAGCCAAACTTATTCCCAACCAGCCAAACTTTAAAGTGCTGGCCGACAGACCTGAAGATACCGGCCCCAGTGCTACACGTCGGTCGCTGCTAGACGGGCTTGGCGTTCGACTTCGTCCTGAAAACGTTTACCGCTCTTCGATGGATTTGCTCCTGGCAGAGTCAATCCGATAAAGCTATCGGGGAACTGTTCGCTGATGATGCGATCGAGTTCGTGGCCGCCCGGGCCGATGATGGCGAAGAGGGCTTCGACGACTTTGGGGTCGAACTGTGCGCCGGTCATTTTTGTCAGTTCCGCCATGGCCTTGTCGTGGCCAATTGACTGGCGATAGGGTCTATCTGTGGTCATGGCGTCGTAAGCGTCTGACACCATGATGATGCGGGCGCCAATCGGAATGTCTTCGCCGGCCAGGCCGTCGGGGTAGCCTTCGCCGTTGAAATATTCGTGGTGGTGTTTGACATATTCGCGGGCGCGCACCAGGCCGCGCAGGTCGCCTATAATCTCGGCCGATTTGACCGGGTGTTTGCACATGATTTCGCGTTCTTCGGGGGTCAATTTGTCGGCTTTCCACAAAATTGACTCGGGCACGCCAATTTTGCCAATGTCGTGCAAAATGCCGCCCAGCTCGACGTCCCGTAGTTCAGAATCTGTCAGTTTCATTTGTCGGCCGATTAAAACGGCTATGCGACTGACTCTTAGTGAATGGCCTGCGGTGTAGTCGCATTTTGCGTCGAGTGCGTCGGCCAGTGCTCTGATGGTACCGACCGACACAGACTCGAGTTCGGCTATGGCGATTTGCAACTCTGATAGCAAGTGGTCATTAGTTTCTTTTAGTTCGAATGCTTCTAAAGCGCGGCGCACAGTCAGTTTGAGTTCGTTGGCGTCCCAGGGCTTGGCAATATATTTGTAGACGTGGCCGGCGTTGATGGCGTCTACCAGCGCTTGCACGTCGGTGTAGCCGGTCAATAAAATCTTGATGGTGTCGGGGCAAATGGCGATTGATTGCTCGAGCAGCTGTACTCCGGTCATGCTGGGCATGCGCTGGTCGGTGATGATTAAGCTCACGTAGTCGTTCTTCAGCACTTCGACGGCTTCGGCGCCGCCTTGAGCCTCGATGATGTCGTGTTCGTCTGAAAGTACGCGCCGCAGTAAGCGGAGATTGGGTATCTCATCATCCACTACTAATATTTTGTGGCGCCGCATTTTGTATCCTCTGTTTTAATCTGGCTCGCTGAGCATTGCCGGCTCTGGTCTGGCAGTGGCTTTGAGCGGCAGGCGCACGTAGAACGTAGTGCCTTTGCCGATCACGCTATCAAACCAGATTTGGCCGCCGTGCCGCTCGATAATCGAGTGACAGATAGACAGGCCCAACCCCGTTCCCTGGCCCACGGCCTTTGTGGTGAAGAAAGGATCAAAGATCTTACTCTGAACCTCGTGTTTAATACCAGCCCCACAGTCGATTATCGATACCAAAACGCTCTCATCAGTGAGCTCGGTTTTGATTTTCAGGGCGGGGGTGGGAGTGCCCGGCGGCAGGGCTTCTGCGGCGGTATTCATGGCCTGGGCGGCGTTGCTTAACAGGTTCATCCAGACTTGATTGAGCTGGCCGGGGTAGCAAAGAACATGGGGAATGGCCGCGTAATCGCCCTCCACCGGAATTTTGTCACGCCCATAATATTGCGAAAGAATTTTCATGGTCGACTCGAGGCCTTCTTGAATCGAGGCTTCTTTGAGTTCGGCTTCGTCGAGGCGGCTGAAACTTTTGAGGTCGCGAATGATGTGGCGAATGCGCTCGGCTCCCTCATTCAAATCGGCGATGATGTTGTCGAGGTCTTCAACTAAAAAATCGTATTTAAGTTTGTTCTTCAAATCGTCGACGGGTTTGCGCTGCTCTTCAGGAAGTTCGGCAACTTTGGCGATAACTTTTTTGAGTTCTTCTACGTATTGTTTGAGATAAGGCAAATTGCCGTGCACGAAGTTGATGGGATTATTTAATTCGTGGGCGATGCCGGCCACAAGACGACCAAGAGAGGCCATTTTCTCCTGGTGGATAAGTTGCGACTGCACGGTTTTTAACTCGATATTTTTGCTATCGAGATTGAGATTTTTAGTTACCAGATCTTTGTTTTTGCGGGAGAGTTGGCCGACCAAATTGGCGTGTTCGATGGCGATGGCAACTTGACCGGCTACAACTTTTGTCAGCACTAAATCTGATTCGCTGAAAGCGCGGTCGGCCGATTTGTCGGCGAGAATGAAGACTCCGCGGCTTTCTTCGCCGTACATCATCGGTTGAATTACAAGTGTGCCGAAGTTTAGTGCTTTAAGTTCGCTTTCAATTGGTGCGAAAAATTTGTTTTCGGCCGGGTGGTTGTAGACAAAAGTTTTGACTTTGGCGCCGCCGGAGTTTCTTTCGTAGTGTGCTTTGTAGTCGAGGATGAAGTGAGCGCAATTGTCGTTTAGGTAGCGTTTGCTGCCGTGTTCTCGCGCTTCTTCTACAACTGTAGGCGGCACCAGTGCCCCCGCTTGGCCAGGAGTGGGGCATATCAGTGCTACTAAATCTGTTTGCACTGCTTGGGCTAACTGCACGACTGCTGTTTCGAAAATCTTGTCGACCTCAAGGGTGCTGCGCACACCTTTATTGATTGAGTTAATTAGTCTTTCGCGCTTGGCTCTTTCGTCAGAGTCTGAAATCAGGCGTTCGTTGGCGTCTAACTGTTCGAGTAAGCGCTCAGCCCCTTGCCTGGCCACGCGGCTCATGTAGTCGCAGAAGCGCGCCCAGAGCATGGCTACTGAAGCGAAGAAGAAAGCGCGACCCAGAATGCGGCGCCACAACTTGCCTGAGTAAGCGGCGGCTAAACCTTTGTCGTCGTCGCGATTGAATATGTACGGCAAGAGTTCGGCGTTTTCAGATACTAAGAGGCCGATGTAAGCAATAGTGACTAGAAGGGCAGCGAAGTAAATGCCGCGACGGCCGAATGTGTAGCTTGAAAGTAGGATAGGGAGTAGATAAAGAACGTAGAGATCTGACTCAAGGCCGCGGGTGAAATGCACGAGGCCGGTGAGGGCGACGACGTCTAAAGTAATGAGCGCCATGTTGAAGGCACGCAGGCCGCGAGTGGAGTATTTGAGCCTGCGGACTATGAAGGCGAGGCCAATGAATGAATAGATGCTGACACCACCAATGATGGCGGCTATTGATTTGTAATCGAACTCGTAACCGGCAAAGCTGCCGATACCAAAACAAAGCACCAGGCTGACCAGGGCAAAAGCAATGCGAAAGCGCAGTAATTGCTCGCTTTTAAGAAAGAGCTCAGCGGCAGACTCTCTGGTTTTGAGTTTTGAGACACGATTGGTGATGGTAGCGGTCATTTTGTGCGCTTTGGCGGTTCCCGGGGCTTTTGGGCTGGGGGACATTATACCTTTTGAAAACGCTAAGGAATTTTACAACTTATCGGTTGTATAAAAATACAACTTATAGGTTGTGGAAAATTTGAAGTTAGTTTTGATGATAGGCTGGCTTGATCTATCATCGGAATACCGCCAGTCAGAGAAATTGAATGAATAGGCAAACTGAGCTGAAGATTATTAACGGCGGGAACAGGACTTATCTCTTGGGCACCGTTTGTTGGCTCGCTCTCACCATCGCCCTTCCTTTGAGATTTGCGGCTCATGGAACCGCTCAAATTATGTTGGTGGCTGTGCCTGCTGCTGCAATGATGCTTTTGATCTATTGCTTATTTAGCAAGAGTCTGGTTTGGATAGAGAACGACAGAGTCTCCGTCTTAAAAATCATGACCCACGCCGAGTATGACAAGGAGCAGTTCAAGTGGTAACGTCAAAGTATAAGGTGCTTATCGAGCGCTTCCCCTTGGTTCCAATCAAGAGCGATCACCACTTAGATGACGCGCACGACGTTGCACAAAGTCTGATGATTAGAGGCAAATCTCTCGCTGTTGACGAGCGTGATTATTTAGAAGTTTTATTAGATGAAATTGGCAAATATGAAAGTAAGCACCACGCACTGAAGTTGGACGAGATGACACCCGTTAATCTCTTGCGTTCGTTTATGAAAAATCATGAACTAAGGCAAGTAGATATGATGCCCATACTCGGAGTTTCTTCTGGTGTGATCAGTGAAATAGTCAGCGGCCAAAGGGAACTCACGAAAGAGCAGTGTGTCAGGCTTGGCAACCATTTTAAAGTGACACCAGCAGCTTTTCTTCCAAAAATTTCTGCGTAGACCTAAATATACTCACTGGCCTTGCGATAAACTTCCGCGGCGTCAGCGAATCTACCGAGAGATTTTAAAGCAGAACCCCAGGCGTCGTAGACATCTGCGTCATATGGATCTAACTCTGATGCTTTCTCGTATTTCTCCAAAGCTAATTCTTGCAGACCCAGAAGCGATAAAGTCTTGCCCCAATAGTAGAACAAACCCGGGTCACCGTCTGAGTTATCATCGGCTTCGCGAAACATTTCGTCGGCTTCGACAAAACGTCCTTGCAATAAAAATATTTGGCCGGCCACAATTCTAGCGGTGGCATTTTTAGGATTTTCTTGAATTACCATTGCCACCAGATCAACTGCTTCATCAAGGCGCTGTTGTTCTTTAAATGCGCGAGCGAGTGAAACGCGCACATCAGAATCTTGCGGATTAGCCGCTAAGATTTTCAGCGACTGCGCTTCAACAAGCTCATAGCGAGCGGCTTTCACCAGTCTATCTAACGCTTCTTTTTGCGGGTTCAAACATTGCGGGTCAAGTTCGACGGCAATGCGTAAATGTTTTGCGCCAAGTTCGGCTTGACCAAGTTCGTCCAAAGCGCGCGACAAATGCAAATGCCCCAGCGCATAATCTTCGCGCAGACCGATCGCTTCCTCAAATTTTTGCACCGCTTCCGGATAATTTCCACCCAGCATTAACGCACAGCCCAGGCCATCTATAGCCTGATAGTTGATTTGCGATTCTTTCAGCACGCGCTCAAAATATTGTCTGGCACGATCATAATTGGCGATGCCTAAATAGGCGTGACCTAACCAGAAATCAAAACGACCGTCTTGCTCTTTTTCTTGCAAAACATTTATCGCTTGCTGGCAGTTGTTCATCAAAATCAGTGTCACAGCCAGATAGACGCGCACTTCGTTGTTGGTTTTATCCAGTGCTAAAGCTTTCTCGAATGCTTCGGCGGCGCGTTCGTATTCGGCCAGCTCAATGCAAACCAATCCGAGATTCATCACCGGCTCAAGACATGTGGGGTCCATGTCTGATGCTTCCAGCAATTTGTCCGACGAATCTTCGGCGCGTGAGGCTTTGAAGAGTGATACTCCCCAATCGTTATATATCAGTGCGCGTTCGCGGGCGGTGAGCACGCGGTGGCCCATTCCCACTGACTCTTGAAAGAGACGCACAGCGTCGTCAATCATGCCGGCATTGGCCATGGCCGATGCGGCGTAGCGCAAGGTGGTGATGTCTTTGCCGTCTACCTGCCAGGCGCGCATGAAGCATTTGCCCGCGTCCACGTCGTTGCCGAGGGCAGATAGAGCGATGCCCAGGCAAACTAAAGGCTCTGGAATATCAGGCTCGTTGTTAGCGGCGGCTTGAAAATATTGGGCCGCTTCCATAAATTGACCCATGCGGAAGCTCGCCATGCCACCTTGCACGTATGCGGCGCTCAATTTGCCGTCAATTTTTATCGCTTGATTGAATTGTCCAATCGCGCCTCTGAAACTGCCTGTCGACATGAGCGCCATTCCCCAGTGCAAATGGCCGACTGCATAATTTGCTCGGCGTTCGCAGGCTTCGCGAAAAGCGGGCATGGCTTCGGCGGGGCGGCCGTCTTTAAGTAAGACCAGACCGAGTTGATAGTGAGCATCTGAGCGGGTTGAATCGATAGATAGGGCGGTTTTAAGATGGCGTTCGGCTTCGGCCAGCTTGCCGCTGTTGAAGGCGATGATGCCTAGTTGGCATTGCAGGTCGGGGTCGTTGACTCCACTTGGATTCTGCTGCGAGAAACGAATCAGGGCGGCGTAACCCTCTTCCCACTTACCTTGTGAGACTAAATCAGAGACTAACTGTGAATTTTGGGCTGACACCCAGAGACTCCTGGCGTTTTAGCGATAGTGGAAAGTCAATAATACAGCCGCGCAGAGTAAAAACTGCACTCCCCAGAAAGCCATCACCACTTGCCATTCCGCCCAGCCCTTTTCGGCCATGACAGCTTCGTAATGATGATGTAAAGGAGCCATGCGGAAAAGCCGCTTGCCCTCACCCGGTAGCTTCTTGGTTAATTTGAGCATTATTAAGGCTGGACTGCTCATGGGTTTTTCGGGCATGTAAGGCTTGGTAAGTTTGAAATAAATCACCTGAGCCATCACCGAAAGGGCCTCGAGAATATAGATAAGTGAGAGCGGCACAAACCAGACGGTGATGCCGCCGGCCAGAACAATGCAGGCCATCAGACCGCCGATAAAGAGCGAGCCGGTGTCACCCATGAATATCTGGGCGGGGTTGCGATTGAATAAGAGAAATCCGAGCAGCGCGCCGGCGGCGGTGGCGGATATGGTGGCATAGCCATACTGCATCGGGGCGTCGCTGCCGGTCATGAATAAAATCACCGCCATGGTGGCGAAAATTTGGCAGGCCGTGCCGGCGGCCAGGCCGTCCATGCCATCGTGCAAATTAACGGCATTGGTAGTGGCGGCGGTGAGGAATGCACCGAGTGCAACCATGGCAATGGCCGGCAGAATCATCACTGCCACCGGCTGAGTGATATCAGGCATGGTGCTCCAGTGCCCGTGCAAAATCGAATAAAGTGCCGAGGGCACAATCAGACGATTGTCGTTCAAGCCTACTAGCACCATGGCCAGTACCGCGCCGAAAACAAACTCTGTGCCCAGGCGAACATATGCTGAAATGCCTTTGTTGGCCTTTTGAATAACCTTGGCAGAATCGTCTACCAATCCCACTATTCCGCACAAAACCCCTGTGATAATCACGGCGTAATAGCTGGGGTCGTGCGACATGCCCGGTACCAACGAGAAACCGATGGTGGTGGCGAATGTGGTGATGATAAAAACCAGACCGCCCATGGTCGGGGTCTTGGCTTTATGGGCGTGACTGGACGGGCCGTCTTCACGCAAAAACTGATTGATCTGCAGACTTTTGAGCCACTTGACATAGAAGGGCATGCACAATGCTGTAAGCGCGAGCGCCACTGCACAGGGCAAGACTAGCGAGTACAAAGCTGCTAGCAGTGTTCCCTGCGGAAATAAAGCCGCAGCATGTCCGTCTAAGTTGACTGTTTGATTCCCGCTGGTTAGTCGAGGTAGAAGCTAGTCACAATCTTACGATGTTCCTTGGCATAGTTTACCGACTCAAGCAGTGTATGACTCGTGTGATAGAGGAAACAAATTATTTGCTGGCATCTATCGATTATCTCGTGATTGCATATGCGACTGGCATCGGCCAATGTCATGGTGCGTCTTTCAGGATACTCAACGATATTCTTGATACCTATTAAAAGGTCCTGAACTTCGCCAGGTTGCTGGCTGATTGTTTGCGGCAAGATAATATTTAATCGATCGGGATTCGCTCTTTGCGCGCCGCGAATAACCGCCATATTGCATCCGTTAGCACCACCGCTGGTGACCACCTGGTTGCCCGAGAGCACGAGTGCATAAGAAAGCATCTCTACCAGTTGCTGATGAGTGAGCGGCAAGTTGCGGGTGCCGATGATGGCGACTTTGCGCGGGCCAGACTGTTGGATGAGCAATAACTCTTGGGCCAGTTCATCGACGGTGGGTATGGTGGAGGCAATGGGTTCACTTCGGCTCATATATATCTTTCCAATCCCTTTTATATAGACTCAGTTATTACTGGTCTCGAACAATTTGCTAGCTAATCATTAAGATTACAAGTCTTCCCTGTGGTTTTACCCCTGCGGGATGCTTGCTGTTTACAAGTTTTAATTAACAGCAAGGCGCTAATGACGCACAATTACTCTTGTAGAAGCCTCTGGCACTGCGTTTCATTGATATTCGCCAGTGAGCCTTGAGCATAGCGAGCAGATATCCGCCAGGATGCGGAGCGGGCTTGACATCATTAATTTTGCGGCAAAATGGCAGATGCCGGCGCAAGACCACTGCCCAATCACTTTTAATATGGAGTAGGCCCCGTTGATTAAGCAGTCGAGAGACAGTCAGGTAATGTCAGGCAAAGACAAACAGCTAAGTTTATTTGGTTCAAGCGACCTTGAGCCGTCTGACGCCGACGAGTTGGCTCTGGCCGAGTTGGAAGTGGAAGAGCTGAGCAGCCTGGCCATTGAGCCAGAAGACCTGGATGAAGAGCTGACGGTGGAGTTCAAGGTGGAGGCCTCGCCTGCCGCTCCTCCTGCTCCAGCGCCTGCTGCTCCTCCTGCTCCAGCCCCCGCTGCTCGCCCGGCCTTTGTGCCGCCAGATCCAGGACCGCGCTATGGCCGTTCCGAATACGCACCTATTTCAGACGCCGAAGCGGCTGCCATGGAAGTGAAGCTTCTCGATAGACTGAACCCCGAGCAGGCCCAGTGCGTTTCGCAAGAATGGGGCCCATCGTTAATCATTGCCGGCGCCGGGTCAGGCAAGACCACAGTTTTGACCAAGCGTATCGCCTGGATTATCTCGAAGCTACGACAAGAACCCGAATCGATTCTCGCCGTCACTTTCACCAATAAAGCAGCGGGCGAAATGCGCCAGCGTATTGAAAAGATTGTCGGGCCGTTTGAGGCCAAGCGCATCGCCATCGGCACTTTCCACAGTATCTGTGCGCGTTTGTTGCGCCAGGAAATCAGTAACTACAAGACTGCAGACGGGCTCAAATGGGATAACAATTTTGTCATCTACGATGAGACCGACAGCATGAGTCTGGTGAAAGGCCAGATCATCAAGCTCAATTTGGACGACAAAGTCTTCGTGCCTAAAGAAGTGCGGCACACAATTTCGTCGCTTAAAAACGACGGCTACACACACCAGAGTTATGCCAGCGAAGCGAAAAACTATAGAGAAGGAAGGCTCTCTGAAATTTTCACCGCTTATCAAACAGAATTGGCGCGCAATAACGCTCTTGATTTTGATGACTTGATTTTGATTTTCACCGACCTGATGCAGCAAAACCAGAATGTGCGCGAGCGCATGCAGCGCCGTTATCGCCACGTGCTCTGCGACGAGTTTCAAGATACCAACAAATCACAATACGATTTGATTTCGCTGATTGCAAAAGTAGACAGCCCCGAGCATTTCCTCACTCGCGAAGCCAAAGAAGCGGGCAAAGAACTGACGGCGGCACAACTGTGGCGCGAACGCAGTCTCTTAGTTGTAGGCGACGTGGACCAATCAATTTATTCATGGCGCAAAGCCGACTATCGCATCATTCTTGGATTCCAGAAAGATTACGAAGGCTGCGAGCTGATTAAGCTGGAAGAAAATTACAGATCCACTGCCACCATCCTCGATACCGCTAACAGTATTATTTCTAACAACACTGAACGCATCGACAAAGAATTGCGTTGCAACCGCGGCCAGGGTGGAAAAGTAAATTGCTACGAAGCACAAGACGAAATTGACGAAGCCTACTATGTGGCCGAAGAAGTCAAACGCCTGAAAGCACGCGGCAAAAAATATGCCGACTGTGTGGTGCTTTACCGCACCAACTCTCAATCACGGGCAATTGAAGAAATTCTTGTGCGCAGCCACATTCCATATATTGTGGTGGGCGGCACCAGATTCTATGACCGTCAAGAAATCAAAGATATGCTCGGCTACATGAAGCTTATCTACAATTTGCGTGACGGTCAGGCATTCAATCGCGTCATCAATACTCCTAAGCGCGGCCTCGGCAAAACCACACTTGACCGGGTCAATGCTTATGCCGAACTGAAAAATTCAAGCCCACTTGAAGCTTGCTTAGAAGCTGACCGAATCGCGGATCTTTCACCCAAAGCAGCAATTGCATTGAAAGATTTTGCCCGCTTAATTGTGCAGTTGAACGCTGATTCAAAAGTGATTCCTGTATCTGATTTGTTAGAGCGAATTTTAAAAGGCACCGGTTACATATCACGGTTAGAAGATGACGCTCGGGCATCAAAAGACGAGCTGGCTCTGGGACGCATCGACAACGTCATGGAACTGGTGGCGGTGGCAAAAGAATTTGAAGTCAGTGCCGACGAACCTGACTTAGACTCATTCTTGACACGCATTTCACTGGTGAGCGATCTCGATAAAGCCAACTTAGATGACGACACGGTCAAACTGATGACCATTCACTCTTCCAAGGGTCTCGAATTTCCTTGCGCCTTTATCATGGGCTGCGAAGAGGGGCTATTCCCCCATGTGCGCTCCCTCGATTCGCCCACCCAGATGGAAGAAGAGCGCCGCTTGATGTACGTGGCCATCACCAGGGCTGGTGACATTCTGCACATGACTCTGGCGCGCAAACGCACCATGATCGGCCGCGGATTTTCCAACTCAGGTTTCTCATCGAGCTATACAATTCCCAGCCGCTTCTTGAGAGAAATTACACCCGCATTGGTTTCGGGCTTCTACCCCAGCGGCGAAGAAGAATTCAAACGCAACTCAGGTGGTAGCGGTGGTGGCGGCAGCTTCGGTGCCTTCGACGACAAAGCCAACGAAAGCCAGGAATGGGACTCTCGCAACAACAAAAAGCCCGGCAACTTCGGCGACTCTAAATATGGCGGCAACGATTACGCCACGGGCACTTCCGGCGGTTTCAAAAAGCCAGCGGCCGGCTCAGGATCAGGATCAGGATCAGGCTGGAACAAGACTCAGAGTGCCGGGGGTTACAACCGCCAGACAGGTTATCAGCCACATAACGCCTCGCGGCCTCAGGCCGTGCGCGCCGCCGAGTCGGTCAAACCCCGAGCCTTCCGCCTGCCGCCACCCGAAGACTCTACCCCCAAAGGCATGCCGCCTCTTTTTCAGGTGCTCAAGGTGGGAGACAACGTGCAGCATGACAAGTTTGGCATCGGCAAAGTAATCAAAGTAATTGGCGAAGGCGAAAAAGAGCTGTACAACGTCGCTTTCGAGGTTGAAGGCAATAAATTGCTCGATCCGAAGTTTGCAAAACTTACAAAACTCTCCTGATGGCATCCTCTTTGTAAGACCATAGACGCGAGTCTAGTCTTAGAAGGGGGTCACAAGGTGACAGTGGAAAGAACTTTTGTCGCGGTCAAGCCCGATGGCGTTGAGCGTGGTCTGGTAGGCGATATTCTCGGTCGCTTCGAGCGTCGTGGCCTCAAACTGGTTGGCATGAAGATGATGGTGGTGCCGGTTGAGCTGGCCGAGCGTCATTATGGCGAGCACAAGGGCAAGCCATTCTTCGAGGGCCTGGTCAAATTTATTACATCCGGACCAATCGTCGCTATGGTTTGGGAAGGCAAAAATGCCATCACTTTAGCCCGCAATGTCATCGGTGCCACCAACCCGACTGCTGCCGCTCAAGGCACCATCCGGGGTGACCTGGCCACCGACATCGGCAGAAATGCCGTGCACGGATCAGACGGCCCCGAGAGTGCTACACGCGAAATCGGCCTGTTCTTTAAAGAAGACGAACTGGTTAATAACTGGAATCGCACCATCGACAAATGGGTTTGCGAATAACTCTTTCGATTTAATTTACGATTTAGCTTCGAGCAAAATCGCCTCAACCGCTTTGAAAACCTCCCCCGCCGGGAGGTCTTTTAAGCATGCCAGGGTTTGAATGCGGCAGGTTTTAGAGAAGCACGGTTGGCAGGGAAGATTTAAATGCACCATACTACCCATACTTCCGTACGGTCCATTTCGCAACCAGGGAGTGGCACCATGAATTGCCACCACTTTTGGTTTGGCGGTGCGCTGAGCCTCCGCTTCACCGGCGGTGACAAGCATATCTTGTCTGGCGGCCAGCGCTTCGCTTTCTGCCACCATGGCTTGATGGGCCACTGCGACGGCCAGATGCAGCGGGCCGGTGTCGGCACCAAGCACCAGATCGCACTTTTTATAGAGTGCCACCAGTTGCATTAAGCCGGTTTCACCAGTGAGGTTTTTTACCGAGCCGGGAAATTCGGTGGAAAGTATTCCTTTATATATAGATTGATTTGTGGTGGCGTCCCCGGGGCCACCGCAGATAAGCAGACGCGCCCCAAAACGCTCTACCAGCATGCGTCCGAGGGTGATCCAGTGCTCTTGCGGCCAGATTTTTGTCACCCAGGTGGTGCCTGGAATTATGGCAATGAGCGGATTTTGCTTTTGCCCCGCCCCTGATACTAGTTCTGTAGGCGGTGCCAAATTATCTGTAGCCGGTGCTAACTTATCTACAGGCGGTGCCACACCAGCGGTGACACCGGTCCAAAAATCTCTATCTAAGCCGGGCAGCTTCAAAACTGAAGCATCGGCACCACTCGAAGCCGTGTCTGGCAGCGGGAAACGGACGGTCTGGTCGCTGAAAGAAAGTCGCAGACAAGTGCCGTGAGTTTGCGCCAACACCTCAAGGGCATAATCGGCCAGGGCGATATTGAGGTCGACTACATGACGATCGTGTCCGAAATAGCCACCAACTTCTAAAGCGTGGGTCAAAAACTTGTGGGCCCATTCTCTGGTGTCGGCAAATCCGACCCGTAGTGGTGCGCCCGATAAATAGGCAGGCACGGCACTCTTGAGCAAACCCTGAGCGTCTATCGCCAGGTCAAATTTGTAGTCTTTCAACTCTTTGAAATATTGTATGGCTTCGCTGGTGGTAGGGAATATGGTGGCAGGATTTTTCAGTGCTTTGAGCCAGATTTTGCGTGGTAGCACCAACACTCTATCGACCACAGGGTTACCCTTGAGGAGATCTTGAGCGGCCGGTTCAACCAACCAGGTCAACTCCACATCGGGTAAACGTTCTCTGATTCTTGCCGCCAGAGGTAAGCAATGAACGACATCACCCATGGCGCTAAGTTTTACAATCAGAACTCTCAAGTCATTCCACCCGTGGGGGTTAGCAGCGGCACCAAGCTTAACCGATTGTACAACTCCTGCTTTGATACCAGCCATTATGAATGGTGCTAGTGTCGACAGAGTAAAAAATCACCCCTGGTATCACTCCAATCTGGTATCAGATGCCCGAAACCCTTGGGGCACAAGGCTTGAAAATTTCTATATACAAATAGGTTATAAACGCATACTTGTTTGGTACAATACCTATGCCACCTAGAGTGGTGGTAACCGTTAAACGGTGGAAACCACTTAAGTCCCACCGAACATTTAGAGCGACGCAATAACATGCAGCGCTCTACAGAGAATTGTCCAAATTTCTTTTCTCTGATTAGCAACCCGAAGCAGCCCGAAGGGCCGCCCGCGGGCTGGTTTCTGATTGACCCTAATATCACGAAGGAGTGACACATGGCCGTACGTAAACCTGCAGGCAAGGCTAAACCAAAAGCTGCTAAATCCGCAAAACCAGCTGCAAAACATGTAGCTAAAAAAGCAGTCGGTACTCGCAAACTTGTTCGCAAGACAGCAGCACCAAAGCACGCCACAAAAGCTAAAGCTTCCAGCGCTTCACGCGGTGGCGATGACCAGTACCTGAGTTTCTCCGGTAAATTTACCGTACGTTTGCCTAAGTCATTGCACCAAGCACTCGTAGACAGAGCCGAAAAAGAAGGCGTCAGCCTGAACCTTTTCGTCACTAATGCTCTTTCAAGAACAGTAGCGATGCCTGGTAAATCGAAAAGATAATCGAGCACGTCGTAAGTTAAAAAAGGAGAGGGGGCATTGAGCCTCCTCTTTTTTTGCTCATAAGTATTTAATTGATGAGAGCATTTTCAGAAAAGCCTGCGGAGAAAATTTTGAAAGATTGGCGGGATAGCGTGAGGGAGCGGCAAACTGACACTTACGCCAGCGATAGATTAACAAACACTCAGCTACGAGAAAAGATAACCTTATTTGCATCACCTTTGAATCATCATGCCAACCAGCTAGACTCACTCTGTCGGATAAATTGGCATCGAGCTTTTACCATCTTGATTACAACCGACAAAGAGCAATCTAGAAGATGACCTTGTCGCCCTTGAGGCCATCGTCAAAGGAAACTAGTAAATGACCCAAAGCATTCCGATTCTCAACCTTCAGGCCCAGTACGAAACCATTCAGGAAGAATTAGAGTCAACTGTCCTTCAAGTGCTGCGCAGCGGCAACTACATTTTAGGCAAATATGTCAGCACCCTTGAAAAACAAGTAGCGGAACTCTCAGGCGTAGCACACGGCATTGGCGTAGCCAACGGCACCGACGCTTTGATGCTGGCTCTCTGGGGCCTCGACATCGGCCCAGGCGACGAAGTTATCACCACTCCTTTCACCTTTGCCGCCACAGTTGAAGCAATCGTGATGCGCGGAGCAACCCCGGTTTTCGTAGACATCGACGCCCACAGCTATAACATAGACCCAGCTTTAATCGAAGCAGCAATCACCAGCAAAACCAAAGCGATCATGCCGGTGCACTTGTACGGCCTGCCATCACATATGGAGCCAATTTGCGCCATCGCTAAAAAGCACGGTTTGAAAGTAATCGAAGATAACGCTCAAGGTATCGGCGCAACTTACAAAGGCCAACCAACCGGATCTTTCGGTGACGTTGCCTGCACAAGTTTCTACCCGACTAAAAACCTTGGTGCCGCCGGTGATGCCGGAATGATCGTGAGCAAAGACGATATAGCCGCAGAACGCATTCGAGCCATTCGCGCTCACGGCATGAGACGTCGCTATTATCATGATGAACTTGGTGTCAACAGCCGCTTAGATGAATTGCAAGCCGCTACCCTTGTAGTCAAATTGCCTTACCTCAAACAGTGGAACGACAGACGCGCTCACCTGGCGTCGATTTACGACAACTCTTTGAGAAATTGCCCAGGCCTTATAACCCCAAGCGTAAGCCTGGCCGGTGGTGTGCGTGATGGTGCTAGAAAAGACGTGCAACACGTTTATCACCAGTACACCGTGCGCGTGCTGGCTTCTGATCAAGCTCAAACTCTCGAAAATCCAAACAGAGACAAGTTGGTAGCAAGGTTGACAGAGCGTGGCATAGGCTCTATGTGCTATTACCCAGTGCCGCTTCATGTGCAAAAAGCATTTGAAAATCTTGGCTATAAGATGGGCGATTTCCCAATTTCAGAGCAGCTATCGAGAGAAGTTTTGTCATTGCCAATGTATCCTGAATTGACTGACGAACAAGTAAACACAGTGGGCGAAGTTATAACTGAAATTATGGCAAGTGAAATTGCCGCTCCAGTTATGGTGGCACCTGCGGTGGCTGCTACTGCGCTCAGTTAGTTGAGCACATAGCCTCAAGGCAATAGTTGAACGAAGCTAATTCCAGCTTAAATCCAGACACCAGCGCATCGACTGCCGAATCTGGTGGGCTGGAGCAATCCGGCCTGAAAAATTTCGACAAGAAATATTTGATAGCGCTGGTTGTACTTTCTGCGGCCT
The DNA here is from genome assembly GCA_021772135.1 of Candidatus Obscuribacter sp. GTDB lineage: Bacteria > Cyanobacteriota > Vampirovibrionia > Obscuribacterales > Obscuribacteraceae. The sequence continues at coordinate 4,093 of JADYXQ010000117.1, read as the reverse complement.
TGACCTTTATCGCTTATTTACCGATTCTATTCGACTTTTTTGCCGGAGATGACTTTGGCCATCTGGTCTGGCTCAAAGAAGCCGTAAAAAACCCCGAGATGATCTGGCGCAACTTTCATAGTTCGTGGTTAGACGGCACCAATACTAAATTCTATCGGCCGCTCATATCTGTGTTCATGGTTTCAGACTATGTGCTCTGGAATGGCAGCGGCCTTGGTTTTCACTTAACCAACCTGCTCTTCCATATAAGCAGCACAGTATTTATATTTTTCATTGCCCGCGAATTAGCCGCTCTTACTTTACGCGAAGAAGAAGGTGCCAAAGAACGGCGCAAATTCAAAGCCCTTCCCGTTTCACTCAGCCGCTATTGGCCCTTTATCGCCGCCACAATTTTTGGACTTTACCCTCTGCACATTGAAACAGTGTCGTGGATCACCGGCCGCGTCGACGTCATTGTCAGCGCTTTCATTACCGGATCGTTTTGGTTTTACTTGAAAGCCAGACGCACAGACGGGAAAGGCAAAAAATTATCAGTAGTGTTGTCGATAGTGCTGCTCGCTCTAGGACTGCTTTCTAAAGAGATGGCGATTACTCTACCGGCCATTTTTGTTTTGCTGGAATTGCTTTACGCCTCACCACAAGAGCAACCAAGAACCGTTCTTGCCGGAGTTCTGAGCCCAACTTATTGGACGCGCGCGGTGAAGAACACCGCCATATTCTGGGGGCTGATCGGTGTTTATTTTGTGGTGCGATTCTTTTCTTTAGGCACTCTGGTGGGCGGCTACGACAACTCGCTCTTTTTCATATCGAATATCAAAGTCTTCATCAACACCTGGCTCAGCGGCCTCAAGACCTTTGTCGAACCGCTCAACCGCGAGCTACTTAGCCATGGCAATATTTTCGCCAGACTCTGGGATTTGTACTTAGGTTTAATCGGCATCGGTGTACTTATAAATTTAATTTTGACACCAGCCCTTGGCCGACTGTTCTTATTTTTGTGTGGATGGCTGGTATTGTCACTGGTGCCAGTGTATAAAGTCTTCGCCATCAGCCACGACCTGCAAGGCAGTCGCCTGGCCTATGTAGCTACTGTTCCTCTATCTTTGCTTTTTGCTTTCGCCGCTGTCGTAGTCAGTCGCGGCGTCAACGCTCGCATTCAACTGATATCAAGAAATGCGCTGGCAGTCGGATTTCTTGCCCTCTGTTTTTATGTGCTCAGTGTCAATAACACCGCATGGATTGACGCAGGCAATGAAGCTAACAACATAAGAGCAGCATTGGGTCGTCTGTATACGAAAGTACCCGGCGACCCGCAAGTGCTCTTCATTGGTTTGCCCGATCAAATTCATGGAGCATATGTCTCGCGCAATGCTTTAGAAGGAATGACGCGCACACCGCAGCTCCATCGCGATGTGTACAACGCGGTTATGGTCAACCCGTTTGAGCCGATGATGCCTTTCGGTTTTCTCAAAGATACTTTTTACAGCGATCGCAATAAGATTTTGATTTACAACTGGAGCCGGCCCAATCACTTATCGGGCCCCGGCGATTTTGAGAAAGTCGATTTAGATGAAATCAAGCAGTATCCTGTGCAAGAGTTTCTGGCGTTTGCCGGAAAAGACCTGCAAGATGCTGTTAAGCCTTCGGACCCCGATGCCAGAGCGAAGGGCGTGCTAGAGTCAGCCGGCCTTACTCTAGTTGGCGAAAAAGGCAAGGAACGGCCTCAGCTGACTTTTTCAATAGGGCCACTGAACACCTACGGCGTAGAATTTGTCGCAGTTAAGTTAAAGGTCAACGAAGCTAGTGAGGGCTTCAAAGCCGCAGCTTTAAAAGAAGGGGCTGACTTGCTCTATAGCAACGACCTCGTGCCCGAGTTTAATATCAAAAGCCGCACTCCCACCGCCATGCCCACTGAAGTTGGCGAGGCAACATTGATATTCCCATTGCGCAGCTTGCCTGAATGGTCGCTGGGAGGCAAAGCCAAGTTGTTGAGACTACGTTTGCCGCACGAGAGCAATTGCACTGTCGAAGAAGTTGTTATAGCGCCGGCCGCCAGTTTGATTCCACAAATTACTTTTGCTAACTCAGGATATCTGGGCAGCAAAGGGTTTATTCATCTGACGAAAAATTTGAAAGAGGCAGACATTGCTTTTGACGTCAGTAAAATTGCAGGCGATGCCATCGGTGTAGAGATGGAAATTACCCGCACCAATTTATTATTCGAAGAACAAAATTGCAGCACCAAGAGTCGCGTCGCTCTGTTGAACACTAACATTGACGGTAAGAGCGGCACAATCAAACTTAAGCGCGATATGTTCCCCGGAGTTGGCCTTTATCAATTGCGGTTGTGGCCCCGTTTTGCCGGCGGCAAATTTGGTCAGGCCAGCGATCATATTGTGGTGGCCGTAGATTCTTAGTTATCGTTGTCTTTGTCTTCATCAGACTCTTTTTTTCGTGCAGAAGGTAATCGTTTAACAATCTTCGCCACTAAATCGACTCTGTATGCCAGAAAGAACACCACGCCGGCGCCTTTAAAACCACTCGCTACGGAAAGCGAAATCGCAACTTCCCTCTCGACAAATTTCTGAAGCTCGGGCACCAGACAGTAGGCGCAAGCACAAACAACTGAAATAAGTAGAAAACGCATCACTAAGTCATATACACGCACCGCTTCAATTTTTTCAAGTTGCGAGCACGAGCAGTCCCACATATTTTTTCCAAGCTCGCTATAGACTTTCGTGAATGAGCCGACAACGGTCAATATTGCGAGCACCAGACCAATGAAGATCGGCGGCGTCACGAAGCGAGAGGTTAGAAGTCCACTCGACGCAATCAACACGCCGACGTCGAAACAAACAAGCATGGCGAGCAAATAAAACTTATAGCTGTGCACAAATGTTATATGCGCGATTCAATTAACAATTTCGAGCTGATGGTCGAACATTGAATCAAACTCCGGGTGGGCTTCTGACCGGTGGGTTCGCGAACTGGAGAAAATGGCGGTGAAATCATGTATGAGTCCAGGCTTATGTTTTGTACAAGCGCTCGCTATAACATTGTATAACGGCCGTTCAGGAAAAAAATCGACCCATTAACCTCCGGCGCTCAGGCTACAATCGAATCAGCTGGGCGTGCTATTTCGGATGCTTATCTTCCGATTCTATCTTGTCCGGCACTTTCAAAGCGATCCGCGAATTAACCAAAGCGACAAAAAATACGCCGGCACTGCTCAAGCACCCTAATGCGAAGGCGACAACCCACGCGCTCTGGCCATAGGCGCTAAAAATTCCCTTGGAAGCGAATAAAAAGTTAGCAAAGAAGCAGCCGGCCGAACAGATAGCGGGGAGCCAATCGCCAAAAATTCGCTCATGCATTGCGATGATATCCTGCTGGTTTGCCCGTTCATCTAACTCGTCTTCGAGTCGTTTAATCTCGACGCACGAGCAAGTAAGTAACTTGCTACCGTACAAGGTAAACATTTGAGTAATTGAGCAGAGAAGCACAGAAATTGCCAGTCCGAGACCAATAGCCAAGGCGGGCCTATCAAGGTTATACATCAAACCCAGTGTCGCAACGATCAGCGAGGCTGAGCCGAAACAAAAAATGGTTAAGAGAAAGTACAGCTTATCGCCAGGCTCGCGAGCCAGATGGTAGAAAATCACGCCTACGACGTCAACCGGGTCGGTTTTCACTTTGTACACCGGACAGTACCTATGACCATTGTACAGGTTTGCTTAAGGGTGCCAGTAGCGCTTAAAGATCTACCGATATCGTTGAAACAGATCTTCTTCAGGCCACTGTTTGCAGTAGCGCAAAACTTGATTGACCCCTTTCATGGTCGGCCCCAGCGGATTAATTTTCGAGCCGTCGGCATTGGCACCGCCATTCATGAGCAATACACAGTCGACACCGTTTTCGAGGTGGACAATTTGGGAGTGATTGCCACCATCTTCATTCACCATAGGTGGTATCAGTAAAAGCGAAGCAGACAAACACTTGCGCAGCAATTGCAATTCGAGTCTCCTTTCAGTCGATTTAATCAGACCGAATAATTCTAATATCAAGAGCGACCCAATTACAAAAACTCACAACC
>JADYXQ010000116.1 GCA_021772135.1 Candidatus Obscuribacter sp. | reverse complement strand
TTTAAATTACGTCTCCCCTGACGAATTTGAAAACAGCATTGCAGCAGCATAAAAGCGGATTTGCATTTTTTACTGTCCGTGACCAGGGGGAAAGGTCAAATGCGGCTGAAACACTAAATTTGAACGGTTCACTAAGTTATGCCGATATCGATCGTTTTGAGACTGATCTAAACAATTTGAGTGAAAAAATTTCTAAAAGCGCAGAGCGCTAACTAAACTAATTAAGGAGTATCAATCATGTCCATTATAGGTTTTATTATTTACTTGATCGTAGCCGCCGCCTGTGCTTGGATCGCCTCCGCAATCGTTCCCGGACGAGTGCCTGGTGGTTTCTTCACCGCTGCTGTTGTTGGTATTTTAGGCGCGTGGGTAGGTTCTAACCTCATGGGAAGCTTCGGACCTGTTTTAGAAGGAGTAACTATTATTCCTGCCATTATGGGCTCAGGTTTGTTGATCTTTATGCTGGCGCTGTTTACACGTAGAACAAGCACTGTATAAATTCTATTTTTTCAACCGGTATAAAGGCTGCTCTTTATGAGCAGCCTTTATTATGCCGTGGGGAACTAATGTCGCGCTTGCCCGTCTGCGCCAACGTAGAGATGAGGTCTTGATAGCTGAAGACTGAAGGACGATACTACCTCCAGTATCAACAGAAAAAGTGTTGTTCGAAGTCGGAATGAATTTAGAAGGTGCTAGTTTGCTTTCAATCATTCGTCGCAAGGAGAAAACCATGCAGCAAGCTGTAATATGTCTTGTTAAGACATTTTCACAAGCAGATACTTTAATCGGCTTGCTAAAAGACGCAGGATTTGGCAATAGTGACATATCGGTCTTGATGCCGGACGAAGCCCTTACTCGAGACCTGGGTTACGAGAAGCACAGTAAGGCACCGGAAGGCGCTACCACTGGCATTGCTTCAGGCGCGTTAATTGGTGGCGCTATAGGCGTTCTAGCCGGCGTGGGCGCTCTGGCCATTCCAGGTCTGGGACCGTTTATCGCTGCCGGTCCAATCATGGCAGGATTGAGCGGAGCCGCAGTCGGTGGCACCGTTGGTGGTATCGCCGGTGGACTGATTGGATTAGGCGTTCCTGAATACGAAGCCAAACAATATGAAGGCAAGCTGCAAGAGGGAAACTTGTTAATCTCGGTCCATACAGAGAACGCCGAGCTCGCACGCAGCGCCGCACAGATATGCCACGACAGTGGCGCTCACGACATCAGTCGTGTCAACGAAGAGAAAGTACATGGTACATAGCAACCGTTAGGAGAAAGAAACAATGAATATGGATCAAATCAAAGGCGATTGGAAACAATTACAAGGCAAAGTAAAAGCTCAATGGGGCAAACTTACCGACGACGATATGACCACAGTTGAAGGCAAAAGAGATGAGCTTGCCGGCCGCATTCAAGAACGTTATGGCCTGGCCAAAGAACAAGCTGAAAAAGAACTGGATGACTTCTGCAAAACACTTTAATGCATATAAAAAAGTAGCTCGAAATCAAAACTCATAAGCTCGAAGACCTTGTAAAGAGGCCGCTTTCGCGGCCTCTTTTATTCTTTAAAGGGAACTAACTGATTGATGCCACAGTCTTTTAAAACGTAGAGGATATGAGGGACAAAAAAATGACATCAAATCAACAAGATCTCTACGACCGTCAGCTGGCCAAAGCTCTCGATATGCATAAGTGTACGGATGCATCTGACGGCATCACTACAGTTATGGATAAGGCAAGACAAATGAACCGCTTTCTCTATAACTCTGTAATTACGGCAGTGAACGACTTTAAATCTGACATGCAAGAATTGAGTGAAAAATTTGCCAGCGCAGGCAAAAAGATTGGCGCCCTGATTTTACTTCCAAACGACATGCTCGTCCTGGACGATGGTGGCGGTGTGACCACCTCCGTGGCGCCAAACAACCTTTCTTTCATGCCAATTTTGATTAAGCCTTCCGTCAACTACGCTCCTCCTTCTGTGGCAATTTCAATGGTTTCTAGCGACGAAGAAAAGAACGGCAATCAAGCAGCTGCTCTTAGACTTGACCTCGAAAGTCAACTAGAGTGGTTCCAGAAGTATGGTCGAGATGGTGGTTTATTGACCGTCACCGAAAAAGGTCTGGAAAAACCAAAACCCCGTCACCTTTCAATCGTTGCCGAAACCAAGGTGGCAGCACAAGCTGCTTAATTTCAGGAATACACGACGCTCATTTCAATTTCATTCAGCTGAAACTCCCAATCATCAAGTTTGGGAGTTTTGCTTTTGCAGCAGGACAAGATGCTAGGTTGGTTAGTTAGATGTTTTGCGGTGCTGATCGGGGCGCAGTTGAATGTGAAAAGTAAAAAGTAGATTGATATCAATCTGGTGTTTAAATTCAAAACTAGACTGATAACAATTTGAAATTTCAATCCGAATTCCCGACAGCCGGGATACCAAAAGGCGCCGCCAAAAATAAAGCCCCCCCGATTTCTCGGAGGGTCTCAAGTCTAAAAAACATCTGTGGAATATTAGGCAGCGTCTTGCAAGTAGACGTTGATAGTGCGTTGCATTTTAGCTCTTGCACGGGCAATGCGTGATTTAACTGTACCGAGTTCAGTGTCGGTTATTTGAGCGATTTGCTCGTACGAATAACCTTCAACGTCACGAAGCATAGCTACTTTGCGGAAACGAGCAGGCATCTTGGCCATAGCTTTTTCAAGCACATCAGAAAGTTCGTTGGTGAGCAATCTGTCTTCTGGTTGCGGTGCAGTAGCGGCAATCTCGCGAGTGCCCATATCTGAACCGGTATCTGAAGTCAGCCTTTCATCTAATGAGACAAATTGGGTATCACGAGGGCGTTTGCGCAATTCATCATAAAAGAGGTTGTTTACGATCTGGTTTAACCAAGTTTTGAAAGCATAGGGGTTCTTAAGTTTAGGCACCGATCGCCACATACGAATCATTGCTTCTTGAACCAAGTCGGAGTTATCTCTCCAGTCTGGAGCGAGCTTGTAGAACATGGCAATTACTGTTCTTTCGTGACGAGCAAGAAGTGTTGTCATAGCTTGCTGGTCATTCTGTTGGCAGGCAATCACGAGTTCAGCATCTGTCATATCAGCATAGTTTTTAGGTTGCTCTACAACACGCAGGACAGGAGCAGACTTCTTAACGATAGACAGAGAATTCATTGATCTAATCTCCTAGAGATAAGTGTAATCGCAGGCGTTCGCCAGACGTGCAGCCTGCACGTCTCCCGTTTGGTTTAGTTAGAACACCGCGTTCGATTCGTCGATATTGCTATTCTTGCAGAACCCACTTGCCAGCACAATTGGAAAAACCCCTAAGGAGAACTTTTTGGTTTCACCTTGCACGTTAAGCCGAAAAGCGCTAAACAAGCCACTTCGGTAGCAATTAAGAGCCAACCAAAGGGGTACCGCTAGGGGTTTTCCACAATACTTAGAGAATCTCAACTGGGCCGGGAACATTTTCAAGAAACTGCTTAAACTATGAGCAAACAGGGTGAGAGCCGCCAGCCTGGCCAATCGCGAACTCTCTATAAAACGATTTGACATAGCAAGCTCGATCTTGGCAACCCTTTGAGTCACTCGCGAATGCCAGTCTTTTCTCTCAGGGCAATTGCATCTTTAAGGATGCAAAAAGTCACGCGGCAGAACCAAGAACACCGGTGCCACTTCTGGACGAGCCTATCCAGACATTTCACAGCCCCTTGCCAAGATAAGCTCTTGCCTTAGACCTAGGTGTTGTGCGAAAGCGGTGATTGCTCTTGAATCTGGCCTTCGACGTAATTTTTCAAACTTTCGAATGACCGTTCAAGTGACGTCAGTGTCTGTTCGGCTTCGATCCAGTCTTGTTGTCCAACTGCTTGCTCGAGATAAAGGCAGAGCCGGGCCAGTTGCTTGGCGCCAATTGAGGCACACGATGCTTTTACTTCGTGAGCGAGACCGGCAATGCCGCGAGCATGCCGTTCAAACATTTGTGGGCGAATGCGCTTGAGCATGTCGTCAGTGTCGGCAATGAACATGCTCATCATTTGATTCATTTGCTCTGCGCCATAGAACTCTTCGAGTTCGTCCAAATCAATAGGTTTGCCGTCCACCAGGGTCAAAGTGGAATTCGGGCGCAAATACTTGCGGCGCAATTTATGACTTTCATAAACAACGTCAGTGCGGAGCCAGTGATTGATCTTCAATTTGAGCAGGTCTTTGTCGATAGGTTTTGAGATGTAATCATCCATGCCGGCAGCGATACAACGTTCCCGGTCTCCACCCATTGCCAGAGCGGTTACGGCAATAATTGGCGTATAAGTTCCTGACAAGGCTTCCAATTTTCTGATGCCCACGGCTGCTTCAAAACCGTCCATTTCAGGCATATGACAGTCCATCAGAATCAAGGCAAATTTATCTTCCGCCACCGCGTCCAGGGCTTCTTTGCCGTTGTTGGCAATTTGCACCGTCAAACCAAGCCTTTGCAACAGAATGGCCGCAACTTTCTGGTTGAGCAAATTATCCTCAACTAGCAGGACGAGCGGTCTTTCCGGTGTATGAATTTCTTCAGCTGTATTCATTGCTGTGGTCCTTGTAACTACAAATTTTCGACTGTCTGTTCGAATAAGACAGATGCATCCGGTGGGTAGGCGGTTTCAATCTATATAAGTATAGAAGGAAACGATAATTTATCACCAAGTTGTCCGACAAAAGTTATTAGCGGCCCGACAACCAGACGAAAGGAAACTAAGGCAGAGTGCGGTCTGCTGGGCAAACCGCACTTTGACATCCGTTGATTTCAAGAATTAAGCAACGTTGCGTTTTGGCTCCCAGTTAAGGCTGCAAACGCCGTTCTCACAGCGAGATTCGCTCTTCGGCTCAGGGAACTCAATTACATTTGCAGCATGGAGCTCGATTACGATGGATTCCACAAGAGAAGAGGTTCCGCCAATCATCACGGTCAATATACAGTCGCCATCAGAATTCTTTGTATCTTCATTTCGGACTTCTTGCATGTTCACTGGCTCCTCATCCTCAAAGTTGTTTTTAAACTTCACGGAGAACTTGACGCAACATGCATCTGCTGGTTCCCGTTTCTTTATTTATAAAGCCATACTCTCAAGAGCGAGAGCAGGCGGTCGTAATCAACAGGCTTAGCGATGTAGTCAGAAGCGCCGGCATCCAGACATTTCTCCCGATCACCTTTCATCGCTTTAGCCGTCAAAGCAATTATCGGCAAATTGGCGAACTGCTCTTTGCGGCGAATCTCTCTCATCGCCTGATATCCATTCAAATTCGGCATCATAATATCCATCAGCACGCATTCCACCTCCGGATTGGCTTCAAGCATTTCAATACCCTTCCGTCCGTCTTCAGCGTGCAGGATTTTCAAGTTCTGCTTGGCCAACATTGATTGCATGGCCATGATGTTGCGCGGATCATCGTCAATAATCAAAATTGTGCGATTGGCCAGGGTGTTGTCATAAACCACCGCACTTCGTCCGCTGGCAGATTGAGGCATTGCTCTCGTCGCAGAGCCATTGCCCGACTCACCCGAACCATTTGGCGTAATGTGCATATTTTTGAGCAGAGTCTGGCAGACCTGATCCATTGTTAAAACGGCTTCAAGGGCGTCCTGGCTGTGCAAGCTGCTCAACTCGTCGGCTTGCTCGTCGCTGAGTTGCTCGGGGCTATGCACCACTATAGGAAGAGCCTTGGTTTTTCGTGTTTCTTTAATAAACTCAAAGCCGGACATATCTGGCAGTGAAAGGGCAGTGACCACATAATCAATGGGCTCCGCCTTGATTTTCTCCAGCGCTTCCGCTGCAGTAGTGGCACTATGAACCGACACATCTCTAGTGGCACCAAGCAGCTCTACTAGTGAACGCTGATGGGCCGCATCAGGATCCACAACCAAAACGTGCTTATCGAGGTGACCCTTGCTATCGGCAATGGTGGTGAGCATCGCTTCCAGATTCTCTTTGGTTACAGGCTTCTGAATAAAGCTCTGAGCGCCAAGGCGCAAAGCTCTCTTGTCTTCAGGATCGACTGAAATCAGATGCACTGGAATATTTTTCGTCGCCAGATTGTGCTTCAGTTGGTCGAGCACAGTCCAGCCGGAACCATCGAGTAGGTGCAAATCTAGAGTGATCGCGAGCGGCTTGTACTGGCTGGCCAGGAGCACACCTTCCTCACCATGAGCGGTGGTGATTGTTTTTAGATTCTGTGCCATAGCCAATTGGCCAAGGATCTTGGCGAATTGCAAGTCATCTTCAATAATCAAAACGACCTTGTCTCCAGGATTAATCGATGAGCGATCGTCCGGCAAAGTTTCGTCCGAGGCGCTCATCCTTCCCACTTGCCTTTCAAGCACAGTGCGACGTCGCTGTTCATAGTCCTCTCTAACGATTTCATCTGGAGGAGCTACCGAGCGAGAAATTGGAATGAAGAAAGTGAACGAGCTGCCTTGATCCGGCGCGCTATCGACAATCAGACGACCACCGAGCAAATTGGCAATTTCACGGCTGATAGCAAGACCGAGCCCGGTGCCTCCGTACTTGCGACTGGTAGTGCCGTCGGCTTGTTGGAAGGCCTCGAAAATCAACTGTTGTTTATCTTTGCTGATACCAATACCGGTATCAGTAACAACAAAAGCCAGCTCGCGCCCGTTACTTGGTTTCATCGTCAACGTAACGCCGCCGTGCTCAGTAAACTTAAAGGCATTGGAAAGGAGATTTTTCAGAATCTGACTCAACCGCTTGCCGTCGGTATAAAGACTGCCAGGCACTCCAGGCTCCATTTCCACTGCGAAACTGAGATTCTTATTTTCGGCCACGTGTTTGAACCCACGTTCCATATCTTCCTTAAGATCAGTGAGCAGCATTTCGCCCAGATCAAGACTCATGTTGCCAGATTCAATTTTGGAAAGGTCGAGAATGTCGTTGATTAGCAACAGTAGTTCAGAACCCGCAGCGTGAACGGTTTCGGCATACTCAACCTGGTCGGCAGTCAAGTTGCCTTCGTCGTTTTCCGCCAGCAGCCTCGATAGAATCAAAAGGCTGTTGAGCGGAGTGCGCAGCTCGTGCGACATATTGGCAAGAAATTCTGATTTATATTTCGAGGTAAGAGCCAGTTGTTTTGCTTTCTCTTCCACAGAGAGTCGAGCCGTTTCGATTTCGCGATTATTTTGTTCCACCTCTTTGTTTTGCACAGCCAACAGTTCTGCTTTTTCTTGCAACTGCTGGTTGGTCTGCCGCAATTTCTCTTGTTGCTGCGTCAGCAAGACTTCTGATTCCCGCAGAGTATTGGCTTGTTGCTCCAGTCGTCTGTTGGTCTCGGTCAATTCTTGCTGCTGGCTTTGCAGTTCGTGAGCCAGTGATTGAGATTGTTTGAGGAGGTTCTCTGTTCGAGTGTTGGCTTCGATGGTGTTAAGCACGATACCAATCGACTCAGTCAGCTGATCAAGTAGATTCAAGTGAGTGTCATTAAAGTCTTGCATTGAAGCCAGTTCGATAACAGCTCGCACCTGTCCTTCGAAGAGCACCGGCAACACAATGATGTTGCGCGGTGTGCATTCACCAAGACCAGAGCTGATGCGCACATAATCCGAGGGCACCTGCTGCACCAGTATTCTTTGCTTCTCAATGGCGCATTGGCCAACCAAACTTTCGCCCAGACGGAAACGATCGCCCAGATTTTTGCGGGTTTGATAGGCATAGCTGCCGATTAGCTTGAGAGCCTCATCGCCTGTCTCACCGTCACATATATAGAACACACCGTGTTGCGCCTGCACCAGGGGTGATACCTCCGACAAAATCAAATTTGCTACTGTGAGCAAATCTCTTTGACCTTGCAGCATTCGTGTGAACTTGGTGAGATTGGTCTTGAGCCAGTCTTGCTCAGTGTTTTTGCGAGTCGTATCTTTGAGGTTGAAAATCATCTCGTTGATATTATCTTTGAGGGCTGCAACTTCGCCTAAAGCTTCTACCGAAATCGATCTGGTCAAGTCACCTTTCGTCACCGCAGTTGCTACGTCGGCAATCGCTCGTACCTGCGTCGTTAAGTTGGCAGCGAGCTGGTTTACGTTATCGGTCAAGTCTCTCCAGGTACCGGCCGCACCAGGTACTTTCGCCTGACCACCCAGTTTTCCTTCGACTCCTACCTCTCTTGCCACCGTGGTTACCTGGTCGGCGAATGTTGCCAGAGTGTCAATCATTTCGTTGATGGTGTCGGACAGAGCCGCGATTTCACCTTTCGCTTCCAAGACCAGTTTGCGATTGAGATCGCCATTGGCTACCGCCGTCACAACTACCGCGATACCACGCACCTGACCGGTCAAGTTGCCGGCCATGAAGTTCACGTTATCAGTCAGGTCTTTCCAAATACCGCCGACGCCACTCACTTGCGCCTGCCCACCCAACTTCCCTTCAGTGCCTACTTCGCGGGCCACCCGGGTTACTTCTGATGCAAATGAACTGAGCTGATCAACCATGGTGTTGATTGTGTTTTTGAGCTCTAATATTTCGCCTTTAACGTCGACTGTAATTTTCTTGGAGAGGTCACCGTTAGCTACAGCCGTCGTCACCTCCGCAATGTTACGCACCTGCCCCGTAAGGTTTCCGGCCATTGAGTTGACGTTGTCCGTTAAGTCTTTCCACGTGCCGGAGACACCTTTTACAAAGGCTTGACCACCGAGCTTCCCTTCGCTTCCTACTTCCCGGGCTACCCGGGTTACTTCCGCCGCGAATGAACTGAGCTGATCCACCATGGTGTTGATCGTATTTTTCAGCTCTAAGATTTCACCTTTAACGTCTACCGTAATCTTCTTGGACAGGTCACCTCGGGCAACCGCGGTGGTCACATCGGCAATGTTCCGCACCTGGTCTGTCAGGTTACCAGCCATGGAATTCACGTTATCGGTCAAATCTTTCCACGTACCCGACACACCTTTTACTTGCGCCTGACCACCTAGATTTCCTTCCGTTCCTACTTCCCTGGCTACCCGGGTTACTTCTGAGGCGAATGAACTGAGCTGGTCAACCATGGTGTTGATTGTATTTTTCAGCTCGGAGATTTCACCTTTTACATCTACGGTAATCTTCTTCGACAGATCGCCATTAGCTACAGCAGTTGTCACTTCGGCAATGTTTCTCACCTGTGAGGTGAGGTTTGAGGCCATGTAATTTACTGAGTCAGTTAAGTCTTTCCAGGTACCGGCCACACCTTTCACGTTGGCCTGACCCCCTAGCTTCCCGTCGGTACCTACTTCCCTCGCCACCCGGGTTACTTCTGAAGCGAACGATCCAAGCTGGTCAACCATGGTGTTGATCGTGATTTTCAGCTCTAAGATTTCGCCTTTTACGTCTACTGTAATTTTCTTACCGAGGTCGCCGTTAGCTACGGCCGTAGTCACGTCTGCAATGTTTCGCACCTGGGCTGTGAGGTTGCCGGCCATTGAATTCACATTGTCCGTCAAATCTTTCCATGTACCGGAGACACCTTTTACTTGCGCCTGGCCTCCGAGCTTCCCTTCCGTACCTACTTCGCGGGCCACCCGTGTTACTTCTGAAGCGAACGATCCGAGCTGGTCAACCATGGTATTGATTGTATTTTTCAGCTCTAAGATTTCGCCTTTAACATCTACCGTAATTTTCTTGGACAGGTCACCGGTCGCCACCGCAGTCGTCACTTCAGCAATGTTTCGCACTTGAGCTGTGAGGTTCGAGGCCATTGAGTTTACTGAGTCGGTCAAATCTTTCCAAGTACCAGACACACCTTTTACTTGCGCCTGGCCCCCTAGTTTCCCTTCCGTACCTACTTCGCGGGCCACCCGGGTTACTTCTGAAGCAAATGAGCTTAGCTGTTCGACCATGGTGTTGATGGTCTTGGCGGTGCGCAAGAATTCACCCTTTAGCGGTCCGCCTTCCATTTCTAAAGCCATGGTCTGACTGAGGTCACCTTTCGCAACCGAGCCGATAACTCTGGCCACCTCGGTGGTTGGCCGCACCAGATCTCCTACCAGAGTGTTGACGGCCGTTATCGCTTTCGCCCATGACCCGGCGGCGTCGCCCAATTGGGCCCGGTGTGTAATTTTCCCCTCGCGACCGACGATGTTGCCGATGCGCTGCAATTCGTTTAAGAGCCTATCGTTAAGCTCGACGACGTCATTAAAGGCTTCCGCAATTTCGCCGTCAACTCCGATGCCGTCCATCGGCATGCGCACTGAAAAATCCCCTCGCTTCATACTTCTGAGCACTTTTAAAAGCGGGCGAGCATCTACAAGAAATGCACTATCAGCGGTTGCGGTCCTGGCGGTGGCCATTGTCACATCTCCTTGGTTCATCGTATTCAGTTTTAACGATCTTTGATTTTTGATTTTCGTGTCACAAACAATTCATATATACGGTAGCAAGCGTCACATGCCAATCTATTGAAAGGCAACGGACAGAACGGCCACTGGAAGACAGAGCCCACTTTTAAAAGTTCCCGTTTTCACAACAAATTTTTATGAAGAATCTCTCATTTCGACCTGGCGGAAGTGGAGGCAAACCGGCCTTGCAGCAGCCTGAGAAATTGTCGCAATTCAATTGGGGACGGCAATTGATACTGGGCACACGATGGCCGGCCCTCTCCCCCAATTTTGACGCTGACACCATGGCGGTGATTCACCCAGGCAAAAGCGCTTTCGTCGCCTTCCGTGTCACCGGCAAAAAATACTGGCCGGTTATGTTCAGTTCCTAACACAGTCTGTTCAATGGCCGCCAGGGCGTCGCCCTTGCCATGAGAAAAGTTGGGCAGAAACTCATAGCTGGTAGGTTGTCGCCGCACGTGCAGAGTGCTGAAGCGGCGGGAAATATCCAATGCCAGATCGTGAACATCGACTAGCTTCTCAGCCGGTGCGGCCTGAAAATGCAAGCAGGCACTGAGGCCGTGATCTTCAAGAATGCATCCGGTAAGCGAACCCACTAACGGTGAGATGGTCTGAACCGCCGCCCGCACCTGGGGCCGAATCGAGCTGGCCTGAGGGCTGACTATGGCTGTTCCGCCGGGATAGAGAATCTCCATGCCATAATTGCCGGCCAGAATAAGATTGTTGATGGCACCAAAGTCAATTTTTAATTGGGCCAGGCTGCGAGCGCTTACTACCGCTACAAAAGTGTCTTCAGCGGCGCTCAGGCCTTTTAGCAACTGACGCAGCGCTTCATCTACCACGGCATCTTCCGGGCGCTCGGCGTAAGGCACCAGAGTGCCGTCTCGATCTAGCCCAATCAAAGCCGGAGGCGAGCTAAATGCTTCGGCCACACGGGCAGCGTTAGTGGATTTAGGAAAAACAGATTCCATACTGATATGGATTTTACTATTATTTTGCGATCAATAGCGATGGGGCAGCACTGGCCAGGGTCGAAGAGCCTGGAGTTTCGGCTGTTTGAATGAAAGTGACGCTACGCGCAGCCGGACTCGAAGCCCATTTTGGGATAGAGGGCGGTGCTGAGTTGGAATAAAATTCAGTCACGGCGGTGTGTTGAAGACGAGATACAGGACCAGGAGCCAGTGCATATAAAATTATCAACGCTGAAAATATCAGTGCGCCGCCCAGAACAAGCAAACTTTCTTTTTTACGCAGTTTAAATTCATGTTGGCGTCGCATCTCAGTGGTCATTGTTCTCTCCTGTGGCGCATTTCTAATCGAGGCACTGTAGTCAAAACTCTTCGCTGCCTGCGCTATTGACGCGGAGCCACTCTATTGGTTCCAGATTAAAAATATAACAACCTTCAGTTCGCGGGAACTTCGCCAAAACGCTCTAGTCACTAGCGCTGTAAGAGACACGGAGTTTCCGACGATGAACATAGTTTCGTATAGAGGACCTGGGATGGCCGGTGGTGTTTCCACTGCCCTAGATCGCCTCTATCAATCCGGCGGTCGCAATCAGTCCTGGTGGTACCTTGATCAAGACCAGGTGAAGTCGCAATCGAGTGTTCGTCTCTATAATAGTGAGAAAATTCCGTCGCAATTGCGTGATGCTCATTACCGTTTCTGCAACGAATTTATCTGGCCAATCATGCACGATCTGGCTGAGCATGCCGTATACAAAGAAGATGACTACTTCTTGTATAGTCGCTTTAATGCCACATTTGCGGCCCATATAGATAGACAGGAAAGTCAAAATCCATACTTTGTGCAAGATTATCAATTGGCTTTATTGCCGAAATTACTTGAACGACAAGGACGCGAATCGGCAATTTTCTGGCATATTCCCTGGCCTAAATCCGTGCCGCAAGAATATGTCGCACCGATTGTCGACCTGGCGCGAGCCATGCTTTCCGCTCGAGCCATCGGTTTTCATACGCAAGAATATGTAGATAACTTCAATAGTTTCGTCGAGAAGCACTTAACGTTCATGGCCAGCTCACGCCTTTTCGGTAAATTAGCCGAAGTGGTGGCAGCGCCTTTAGGGCTTGACCTTGAGCACTGGTCTGAAGAAAATGAAGGCAAAGCAAGCACACTCGCCCAACAACTGCAGTCAACTCCATTCATACTATCGGTTGAACGCGCCGACTATACAAAAGGCGTTGTGGACAGATTGAAGGCTATTGATTTGATATTTGAACGCAATCCCGAACTGCGCGAAACAATTACTTTCGTGCAAATTTGCGGTCGCACCAGGCCTGGTATCAAAGCTTACGACAACTACTGGAAAGCTTGCCAGGAAGAGATCAATCACTTGCAGGAAAAGTACGGTACCGAAAACTGGAAGCCAGTAGTTTCTATTTCACAGTCATTGAATAGCGACGAACTGACTTATCTATACAGAAAAGCAGCAGTGATGCTTGTCAGCCCCGTGCGCGACGGTCTCAATTTGACGGCTAAAGAATTTATCGCTTGCCAGACAAGCGAACGCCCGGGCATTTTGGCTCTTTCAACCGGAGCCGGCGTGGCCAAAGAATTCTCCCGCTACGCCGTTACTTTTGAGCCAGGAAACGTCGAAGCTATCGCCGCCGCAACGCTTCGATGTTTGAACATGCCTAGCACTCAACGCCACCGCAGAACATTGAAATTGAAGCAAAATCTTCAAGCAAATCCGTTGCAGCTGTGGTGCGACACTTTCACAAACGTTCTTTACAGCGACGAAAATGTTGCCCAACTCGAATTGCACCGGCAAGAAGCATAAATGTAGATAGAGTTGTTAGCCTCGGGCATTGCTAAATCTAACGCACTTGTTCTGATAAATCAGGGCAAGTTTTTGGCGAAAAGGAACCAAAGCTCAAAAAAATGGTCTAGCTCTACCAGACCGTTTTTAATGAGGCAATACCATGATTTTTAGTTTTAAAAAAAGCAATCGTGCTGGTGATCACGCCGGTAAAATTCTTGTAGCTATGGCACTGATCACGCTAAGCACTACTGCTTGCAGCAATACACAGCAGGAATTGTCTGAACGCGAAAAAGACATTGACAAGCAGAAAGAAGTACAGATGAAGGTCGTGGAGAAAACCACTGAAGAACTAAAACAAGATGCCGAACGCCAGAAAGATCAAAGCTTACAAACTCTCGAGGCCACTAAAAAACAATTGGACATTGAGAAAAGCAACATTGACGCGCAAAAATCAAGTGTCAAAGAAAACACTGACGTAGCCAAGAAAAACCTGGATAAACAGGAAGAGATTGCTAAAAAAGTAGTTGATCGAAATGCTCAAGTAGCAAAAGATGAATTGAAAGATTTGGCTCGTTCCAAGCCATAATTCGCAGTTGTAATTATATCGAGCGATGAAAAGTAACAAGTTGCCATCAGTAGCGGCAGAGTCGAGGTCTGCCGCTGCAAAAATTCTCAAGGTTAATCGGAAAAAGGCGGCTGAGAAGGTGGCGCCGACTAAAAATGCTTCAGAGAAAATAACACCGAAAAAAATTGTACCGAAGAACCTGGGTGACTACCTGGATGTGATGACCAAGGCAGTCTTTCAAGCCGGCGTCAGCTGGGCATCGGTCGAGAACAAGTGGGATGATTTTAGGCAAGCTTTTGCTCAATTCGACCCGGCCATAGTGGCAAAATACAAAAAGAAAGACATTGCGCGCTTGCTTGGCACGCCCAACTTAATTCGCAGCGAAAGGAAAATAGTCGGTACCATCGCGAACGCGCAAACAATATTAGAACTCGACGCCGCACACGGTAGTTTTCTAAACTATCTCCGTGCATTTAACAGTTACGACGAGCTAAGCATCGACATCCAAAATCGCTTTAATTTCGTTGGCGAAATGAGCGTGTATTATTTCCTCTTTAGAGTTAGTGAGCGGGTTCCGCCCTTCGAACGTTGGGTTAAAACCATCAAGGGTGAACATCCCCGCATGCGTGAAATGATTGAACACGCAGCTGATAACTCAAACCATTAAAGCGTCTAAGCAGCTAATTTGTATTAGCTGCTTAGCACCTCGGGGCATTTCAGAGGTGAGCTCTCCTCTGTTCCTCCGAGAATTCAATTTAGTGACGCCCGTGCCGATCCTGCAAAGCAAGAGCGTCGGGTTTGTATGACATTACGCTGGGGTAAAAGTTCCAATTTGGCGTAAGTCAATCTTGAGGCTGAAAAGCCGGCAATTTTGGGGCGCTCAATTGAATGGGACGTTTCCTACAAAAAACTGCATTGATATCAATCTGGTCTTTTTCTAGAACTACTTTGATATCAGTTTGATTTCGTTTTCAGAGTTAGGCTGATATCAATACAATTTCAGAATCACCACATCGCCAACAATTTACCCACCTCAAAAAACGTGCCAATTTTTTCTCTATTTATATACTAAAAATTCGACCCCAAATCTCCAGAATCTTGACCCTGTGCGGACAAAGAGCGATCCATACTCAACTTCCTGAGTTATATTTCGATGACCGGCGAGGGCAAAAGTCATGGTCGAACGCAGAGCAAATACACGCAACAAATACCGAAAAGCAAGAACAGCATGGAAGCTCTTTGCACGAAAAGTCCCTTCAGATGACGCAGCATCAGACAGAATCTATGAGGCACTTCAACATGTAGGTCGAACTATTTGTGCCTGTGGTTCTACCAATGTAAAACGCAGTGAGGGCTCGCGCTTTTTCATTTGTCGTGACTGCAAATTCAAAACTTATTTTACGGTTGGTACGGCCTTTGAAGATGCGGCTCGCCTGCAAGCATGGCTCGGAGCAATTTACTTTGCAGAGCACAACATAGCAATCAGCGCCCTCGGTTATTCAAAGATTGCAAAAGTTGCTTTCGCCACTGCTCGTAATTGTCTACTCAAAGCGGCAATGATTGTTGCCAGCACTATTAGCGAATCAGCAACTGTAATTATCGGCAATGAATTGCTGCCAATCATTTTTAGACGAAGCCGGGAAACGCCGAAAAGGTCGCATCCGCAGGCCGAGCAAACCGCAAGGGAAAAAGAACTTTCAGAAAATTACAAACAAGAGAGCGAAGACGGTGAAGGCATCGATCAGCCAGCATATTCCCTGAGCAGCCTCAATCCTCTACAACAGCAAATTTTAGACCTTATAAGCGATAAACCGACATCAGTAGACGACCTTTGTGTCCTGACCTCACTGCCTGCGGGGCTAATTGGCAGTGCCATTGTAATTCTATCGCTGGAGGGTCTAATTCAAGATATGCCGGGCGGGCGATACGTCAAAACTATGCCAAAGTCGCCAGCGGTAAATGCAAACGTGGGTTGGATCACAACACCGCCACCAGAGCTCATTAAGGCGGCCATAGAATTCATTAGACAACATTTTCAAGGCGTGTCAAGAAAGTGCTTGCAGCTATATCTGGCAACATTCTGGTGTTGCATCGACAAAGTATCGTGGAAAGAGGGCGCCTTGATCTCTCTTTTTCTCGAGCAGCCGCCGTTTGGACGAAACGCCCTGGCAAATTATGTCTCGCCGCTGTTACTCAGGCTCCCGCCTAGCTGACGCTATTTAAAAGCGACTGTTTCTGGGATGACAGATTGAAGTAAAGCATCGGCCAGACCGCCACTCAACTGGTCATAAGTTTTGGTGGTGACAATGTCGTACCGAGCATTGCGGCTGATCAGACATTCGTCCAGTTCTTGTAAATATCTGGTGGCTTTAACATCCGTGCCGACCTGTAAAAAGGTGATGGCGATTTCTTTGGGATCGTCCATTTGCTGAGTAGCCTGGACGATAGCATTGCTCAGCGACTGCGGTCTATCGGGTAAACCGTCGGTAATCATAGCAATGAGAAGCGGCCTGGTGTTCTTGTCGGCTTTGCGACTGGCAAAATATTGGTTTAGCTGACTTTTAATGGCACGAGTGATGTCAGTTGAGCCGGAGGGTTTATGTTCGGCAAAAAAACTTGGAATGCTATCCATTTCTACATTGGGATAGACTGTGAACTTATCGCTGAACGCCACCATTTTCAGGTGTCCGTTCATGGGTTTGGCCAGAGCGTTGCGCAACGCTATTGTTTGCTCCTGGCACCACTGCCAGCGCGTGCTTCGGCCGTCGTCACAGTCACCGACCTTCATCGAATTGCTGGCGTCAATAAAGACAAGCACGTCGTAATTTCGCAAAGTTTCAAACTTTGTCTTATTTATAACGACGGCAGGCGATTCTACTTTTGCCGCAGCATCATAAACAGCAACGGAAAAAGCATCGGCATAAGACGGACAGAGTGCCAGGATTGCACTCAAGCATAAAGTTGTGAGGTTTAACTTTGCACGTTTGCATGTGCTGACGCTGCCCATTGAGACACCCTCTGTCAATTATGCAATCGAAGACGGGGACCTTGAAAACTTGTTCCACTTTAATTCAATCATACTGTTCTGCCACCATATGCAGTTATACCGACTTGGCTGCTTCGTGGGCCAGACGCCACAGGGCAAGCTTAAAATGATGAGTACTGATGCGGTGAAAGCCGCACTCACGCATTTCTTTATAGGCCTCTTGCAAGCTCCAGTCGTTGCGCAAGATGCGGTACATGGCCACCATCACCCCGGTGCGATCAGCTCCATGAAAGCAATGGACAAAGACTGGTTGGTTCGATTCGTCATCCACAACTTCAAGCAGTGCTTTGACGTCTCTTTGTTTTGGCAGTGTCCAGTAATTGAGCGGAATGCTAAAAAACTTGAGCCCCAGACCCTCAGCTAAAGCGCGTTCAGTCTCGATTCTTTGCTTGCGCCAGCGCAAACTCACCACTGATTTGATTTTCATCTCGCTCAGTGCTGCCAGACCAATCTCTTTCGGCTGGCCGCCTCTATAAAGAGCATCGTCCACCTTACGAAAATTGCTGATTGGTATTTCAATATGAATATTATCCACAGGATGACCTTTAAATCAGCTGACGACGGAATCGACTGGCACTGAGCCACAACAACAGGAGTGCAAAAATCAACAATAGCGCGATATCCGGCCACAGCATCTCGAGGGTCGCACCCTTAAGAATGATACCCCGCGCTACCAGCGTGTAATAGCGTAGCGGGTCGAAAATTGCCACCGTTTGCATAGCCTTGGGCATGGTATCGAAGGGCACAACAGTGCCTGACAATAAAATAAGCGGGATATTGATGAAGAAGGATGTTAGCTGCGCTTGTCGCTGACTCTGGCAGACAGAGCCAAGCAGCATGCCAAAGCCTATGCCAACAAATGCATAAAGAGCTGAGGCAAAAAGAAAGACCACAAAATTGCCGCGAAAAGGCAGGCCGAAAACCATGTGAGCCAGGGCAATGGCGATGCACACGTCTGCCAGCAAAAAAGCCACCAGGGGAATAATTTTGGCCAGCAAAATTTCCCAGGGCTCCGCTGGTGTCATTAACAACTGCTCCATGGTGCCATTCTCTCGCTCTTTCAAAATCGTGGCCGAAGCGATTAACGTAGATACAAGAGTGAGGCAGGCACCCAGCACTCCCGGTACAAAATACCAGCTGCTCAATTGCTCGGGATTGTAAAGAATCTGCATTTTAGGGTCGACGATGCTGTCGGGATCGACAATTTTTTTCTTCAACCCACCCGGATTAAAGCGACTGATAGTACGTTTGACAAAGGCACTGGCCACGCCGGCGCTATAGGCATCGGCACCGTCAACGAGTACTTGCACCGGCGCTGGTTTGCCTTTCAGCAAATCAGGTGCAAACTCTTTGGGAATCACAATAGCCACAGCCAGCTTGCCCAGATCGAGGCCACGGCAGAGTTCGTCTTCGTTCTTGAAGTATTGTACTTTCTTGAAGACATCGTCTTTGAGCAGACTGTTAATTAGCTGACGACTTTGCGCAGTATCTGAACGATCAACGGCACCGAGAGCCAGATTGCGCACTTGAGGATCAAGCGCACCACCCAATATCAGCAACTGCACAATCGGGGGAAATAAAATCAAAAAAAGCAAATACTTATTGCGTAAAATCTCTTGGCACTCTTTGGCCACAAGCGCCCAGAGTCGACTGCCGATAATGAAATCGAAAGGCCCCGATTGACTTTTCAATTGCGGTCCTGAAGTCATATCTTTAATCCTTTACTAATCCTTTACTAATCCTTTAATTGCATGCGACGCATGCTGAGCCAGGTAAACGCCAGGTAGGCCAGGCAAAAAACAATCAATATCAACGGGACATACCACACTGCCGGCCATCCCATGCCGCGCACAAAAGCATCGCGCGTCAGTTGAATAAAATAACGCGCAGGCACAATCAAAGTGAGAAAATTGAGGGGCACAGGAATATTGTAAATGGGATAAACAAAACCTGAAAGTAAAAGGCAAGGGAAAAATCCAGCGGTAGAAGTAGCCTGCACAGCCACTGTTTGCGAATTGGCGAAAGTGCCTAGCATTAAACCAAACAACACTGCAGCTAAGATATAGATAGGAATGGAGACCAGCAGCGGAGTGGGATCCCCGATAACTTTGACCGCAAACAGTATCCAGCCCAATGTGATCACCAGCAGCGCCATCAGCATTCCCACGACAAAGTAAACCAGGGCCTTGCCTAATATAAATTCTATGGGCCTGATTGAAGAAGAATAAACTCTGATGATTGTCTCTTGCTCTTTTTCACGGGAAGCAGCCACCGCTGCCAGAAGAGCCGGGTACATCCAGAGAATAATACCGATGGCACCAGGCACAATGAAGAGTGGCTCCAACCTGCCTGGGTTGTACCAGACTCGCAGTTGTGGTGCCACCACTTTCAAATCATTAGGATCACCGGCTGTTTTAGAAGCCTTGAGCATTGCTACAAAATAAATGTTGGCCGCCTCAATGCTATTAGAGACGATCTGGGTGTTGGCAATATCGGTGCCGTCGATAAGAACATCGAGTGTTGAAGTTTGACGACGCAAAACTTTTTGGGTGAATCCTTCAGGAATGGTGATCGCTACTTTGGCTAGCCCTCTGTCGATGGCGTCGCGAGGCGACTTAGCGCCTGTTATGTTGGCCCGAGAAAGAATGTTTGTAGCGTAAAGCCTTTCAACATATTCACGACTGAAAGAAGTCTGGTCGTTGTCTTGCACCACTATGGGAATGTTTTTCGATTCCAGCCTGATGCCGTAGCCAAATAAAAGCAGCGAAAATAACGGCAGTAGAAAAGCCAGAGCCAGGCTCAAGCGATCGCGACGGAACTCTTGCCATTCTTTTGCCGCCTGTGCCCATACGCGTTTCATCAGTTAGCACCTGAACCCTTTTTGCCGTGTTGCACACGGGCAATGAAGGCATCTTCGAGACTAAATGGAATAGATCGAATTTCTTGTTTAACCAGTCCTGACTTCTCCAGCAGTGCTTTAACCGGTGGCAAATCGCTTGCACCATGGTCAAGATAAACATGCAGGGCTTTGCCGAATATTGAGATGCGCCAGGGTTCAAGGGTGTCGGCCAGAGCGGCGTAGGCTTCTTGCGGCCGATGACAGATCATTTCGAAGAGTTCACCGTCGCCGATGGCTTTAATTTCAGAGGGAGTACCTTCAGCTATCATACGACTGGCAGAAACAAAACTGAGCCGATTGCAATATTCGGCCTCATCAAGATAATGTGTGGTGACAAGTATGGCCGCCCCGCGCGTGGCAAATTCTCGAATCATGCGCCATAGCTGTCTGCGCGCCAATGGATCCACGCCGGCAGTAGGTTCATCAAGAAAAATCACCTTGGGGTCGTGCATTACCGCCGCACCGAAGGCGATGCGCTGCTTCCAACCAAGAGGCAAACTTCCTACCACCACATCTCTGGTTTCAGCCAGGCCACAAGCGGCTAAAGCCCAGTTTAGCTGTTGCTTTCGTTTAGATAAGGGCAACTCATAAATGCCGGCATAAAATTGCAAATTTTCAAAAACGGTGAGGCCATCGTAGAGTGTAAATTTCTGACTCATATAACCAATTTTGCGCCGCACATCGCGACTGCGCAAGCTGCTGCTTTCGCCTGCCAGAGTGACTTTCCCCGAGGTAGGCGATAACAGCCCGCAAAGCATTTTGATGGTAGTTGTTTTGCCGGCTCCGTTGGCACCGAGCAGTCCATAAATTTCACCGTATTTGATATCAAGGCTAAGATCGTCCACGGCTTTGAATGCACCAAATGACTTGATCAGATTTTGCGCTTTTATGGCAGAACCGGCCTCTGCTGCCCCTTCACGGCTTTGACCAAGAGCAGGAAACGCAGGAGGTTGAACTTCTTTCAAGCCCAGTTCGCGCAAGCGCATGACAAAAACATTTTCCATACTGGGTGTAGTTTCATGACTGATAAGTGAACTAGTATCGTCGCCAAAAGCAGACCCGACCTCTTCCAAAGCGACTTTTCCGTCCTTGGCTAAAATTTCGAGATGATCGCCAAAAGGATAAAGGTCCACGATGTTTTCAGAATGGCTGGCCAACTTGTCGCTAAGGGCCGACACCGCCCGGCTGTCTGCACCTTTGACCAGTATCTCTAAACGTCTCAAACCAAGAGCGTTTTGTAATTCTTCCGGCGAACCGCACTGATGTATTTTTCCTTCATACATCAGTGCTATGCGTGAGCAGCGCTCAGCTTCGTCTAAAAAAGGAGTGGCTATAACAGTGGTCACCCCTTCGGTGGTAAGCGTTATCAGTGTTTGCCATAATTCGCGGCGGGCGATGGGATCAAGACCGGTGGTGGGTTCGTCCAGCAAAATCAACTTAGGCTGTGACACCAGGGCGCAGCAGAGGGCCAAATTTTGTCGCATGCCACCAGACAATTTTGACGTCAGACGCGAGCCGAATTTGGCCAGACCCATGCGCTCAAGGTGGGTAGCGCGCAACTTTTCAAATGTTGCCCGATCAACATTGTGCAGACCAGCTTCGTATTGCAAGCTTTCGTCTACTGTGAGCTCCGGGTAAAGGGCGCAGTTTTGCGGAACGTAGCCAATTTGGCCTCTGACCGCAGAGGGTTTCTCACCAAAGACTGTGGCCTCGCCTGCGCTTGCCTCCATAATACCGGCAAGAATTTTTAAAGCTGTAGACTTTCCGGCACCATCAGGTCCAACCAGACCAAAGAGATCGCCCTGATTCACTTCTAGATTGAAGCCGTCCAGGGCTTTTACTTTACCTTTATATGCCTTGGAAAGGCCACTGGTGCTAATTACTTTTTCGGTGGCCAAGATTGACGGAGAAGTTCCACCGACACTCATTTATGGCTCTCCAGTTTTTTACCGGCACGCTGAACTTCAGCTTCAGCCGGCATACCGGCCTTAGCACTGCCGTCATTGTGATCGATGGTCAGTTTGAGACCAAAAACCTGACGCACTCTATCTTCCTTAAAATAGACATTTTCAGGAGTGAAAGTAGGGGTGGTATCAATGGCGGTGATTCGAGCTTTGAGCTTGTGGTTGGAATCAAGGGTGATGATGGCCGGCTGCCCCACTTTGATTTCACCGACTTTGCCTTCAGGAATGTAGCCTTTCATGAAAGCCGATTTGGGATCGCTGATAGTCAAAAGTATCTGACCAGCTGCCACCAGCTCTCCCGGTTGTACGCTGCGAATCGTGCAAACGCCGTCAATGGGGCTTTTAAGATAAAAGTAAGAAAGCTTGGATGAAGCTTCTGCGCGTATGGCACGAGCCCGCAATTCAGCCA
Organism: Candidatus Obscuribacter sp.; assembly: GCA_021772135.1. Taxonomy (GTDB): domain Bacteria; phylum Cyanobacteriota; class Vampirovibrionia; order Obscuribacterales; family Obscuribacteraceae. Next base: position 2,470 of record JADYXQ010000116.1, on the reverse strand, counting down.
TCTGGGTTTTTTGAAGCAAAATTTGTGCTTCGGTCATCTCTTGCTTGAAGTGAGCTTTAACTTCTTCTTTCTTCTTTTTGCTGGTGAAAATCTTGGCGAAAAACCCTTTTGACTTTTTCTTCGCTGTATTAATTTCGTTCTGAGTAGCAGCTATTTGAGCATTGGCTCTCGCTTTAGCGCTCTGAGCCATGGCGATTGCGGAACCCGACGCATCAAGCTTGTTTTCCACAGATGACGCATCCAGTGTCAAAATCAATTGACCTTTGCGAACGTGGTCGCCTTCTTTTATATTGACAGATTGAACTCGGGTGGCTGTAGCCGAAGAAATATATGTTTCGGGCGCTTCAATGCGACCGCTGACCAAGAGTTTTTCATTAACAGACCTGGTTTTCATACTGTCGAAAACCAGATAGGCGATAATTCCGCAGATAGCAAGACCGATTAATGCCATTACTAGCTTATTGCTAGACCGATTGACGACATCGGAGTCTGATTTTGACTTAAGTTTAGCTTTAGCCGCTGCATCCAGCTCTGTAGACTCGCTATTCATTTTTGTGCGCACCATTGAGAAATCGATTGAACAGGGAGACGGGAGAGTTGGTAAAGAGTTCCAGGCAGACAACTTCAATAAAATATGGAACTTAAGTCTATATTTTAGCGACATTAGAACTCGACGGTACCCCAATAAAAAAAACACCATGCCAAAAAATGTCTTGATCGTTTACAACCCCTCTGCTCGTTCGCAAACTCACGCCGAAGCATGGCTCGGACAGTTCGTGTCTGAACTGACTAAGAACGGCGAATACCTTGTCACTCTTTATCCAACCTCGATTGAGACCACGGCTCAGCACCTTGTGCCTTTACTAAAGCCGCCTCTAGATCTGGTGATTGCCGCCGGTGGAGACGGCACGATACGATTTGCTCTAGCGGCGCTGGCCGAGGCCAAATCAGACATTCCCGCAGCCATCATGCCCCTGGGCACAGGCAACGTGCTAGCTCGCAACCTGGGCATAGTAGCTGAAAAGTTTTTCGCGGATCCATTGGAAAATGCTCTTGAAGTAATCAGACACGGCAAGCCGGTGCGCATCGACATGGGCATGATGAATGGTGAATTTTTTGCCGGCATGGCCGGAGCAGGGCCGCTTTCAGATGCGTTCGTTTTCCCGGCCAGACAACTAAAAACCAAGTTCAAAATGATGGCTTACGCTGTAGCGATGGTAAACACAATTGCCGAAAGGCCTGTTATTTTTAAAATTACTACTGGTGGAAAAACCTTTAAAGTTCAGGCATCAGGAGTCTTTCTTGCCAATGTAGAAGATCTAGGTTTAGGCAAAACTGCGGACACCAGTATGTTGCATGATGGTTTGCTCGAACTTCATATACTCAATCCCAAAAAATTCAACGACTATGTGAAAATCGGATTTCGTTTTGCCGGCGGTCATGTAGACGGCCAAGCTCCACACATCGTTTTAAAAGTAAAAGAAGCAGTTGTCGATGTTGTGCCCCGCCGGGGTCTGCGTTCGGCACTCCAAAAAGCAGCTAAAAAAACCCGTTCGCTTTTGACCCGCGCAGAAAATAGCTTGAGCCCCCGCAACAATGCCGTGACGGCAATGATTGACGGCGAGGAGGCAGGAACCACTCCCATGCGCGTAACAGTAGTGCCTAACGCTGTGAACGTCCTTGTGCCGCCGGCTATCTTTGACCATATCAATCTAGAAAACCATGCAGCGGTAGATACACTGGAAAGGACAAGTACGCTCGAACAGATTAAACAGATGCAACAGAATGCCGCCATCGAAAAAATCGATGGCGGCATTCAGGAAAGGGCCAGCTAGCCACATAATAAGCTCGTTGTCTGCTAAAAGAACATTACATTTGGGAACCAGAGTGTGATTTTTATGTCGTCGTAGCGGGTCTCGGAATTATCTTATTTCTGTTTACGACGCCTTCCTGAGGTTTGAGCAATGACTGCAACGAAAAGTTGTTTGATAGTGGCACTGTTTTGCCAGACCCTTTGTCAGGCATCTTCTCTGGCGCCGGCCCATGCGGTAATCATGCCCAACCACCCGCCAGGGGCAAATTTGCCCAAGCGTGAAGCGCCCCAGGGGTTACCCGGAAATTTGCGCCGGGCCGAGCCACTGCCTATCCCGGTTCCTGTGCCGGTACCAGTGCCAATCCCATCTCCCATGCCTGGTCAACCAAGCCCTGGTCCGAATCCGGCTCCTTCTCCCAATCCTGTTCCGGGCCAGCCAGCGCCTAAGCCTGAAGAGCCAAAACCTCCTATGCCTAAAATTCCCGAGTTAAAACCGGCGCCAGTGCCCGATCCCGAAGCTCTGGACTGAAATACTGGAAACTAGATTGATATCAATCTAGGGGGATGTCTCTATCGTAGTTGAAACTTGGCGATCATGGCTCTGGTTGCGCATTACGATTTGGTTCTCGGATATGATATCAGGCTGCCTTAGTATTG
>JADYXQ010000115.1 GCA_021772135.1 Candidatus Obscuribacter sp. | reverse complement strand
TTTTAGCGCAGACAGTCTTTCCAGGACTGCACAATCGACCACTCTGACACCTCTCCAAATGGCCGTGGAAATTATAATACGGCCGGGTTCTCATGACCCGAATTCGGGGAGCATTTGTGCCTATCTCTAAGAACTCTTAACTAATCAGAGATTTTAAGCGTGAGAAAAACTCTTCAACCGTTTTGCTCCACCTTTAATGAGTGGCAAGAAATCTTCGGCTTTCAGGCTGGCACCGCCAACTAGAGCACCGTCAATGTGTTCTTGCTGCATTTGCTCATCGATGGTGGAAGCCTTAACCGAGCCGCCGTAAAGGATTGAGGTGCCGGCAGAGATGTTGGTGCCGCTATAAAGTTCTTCGACAATGGCGCGAATCAGCCCGCAGACGCGGTTTGCTTCAGGAGATTCACAATTTTTGCCCGTACCGATAGCCCAGACCGGCTCATAGGCGATCACAATTCTGGCGCCGCCGTCTTGCGCAATCTGTTCGGCAGTAATGCCAGCCAGGCCGGCAACCACTTGTTCGCGTACAACATCGTCTGCCTGACCGGCTTCTCTTTGCTCAAGCAATTCGCCCACACACATTACTGGTGTAAGACCGTGAGCCAGAGCCGCTTTAACTTTGAGGTTAACCGACTCATTAGTTTCGCCGAAAAACTGACGGCGCTCAGAGTGGCCAATCAACACATACTGCACATGCATGGCAGTCAACATCGGAGGCGCGATTTCGCCGGTAAAGGCACCGCTATCGCGGTAATCCATATTTTGTGCGCCGACTTTGCAAGGTGAACCTTTAACTTGGTTTAACACCTCAGCAAGGCAGAGGAAAGCTGGGCAAAGCACTATTTCAGGAAGAGCTTCGCCTTTAAGTTCTGTGGCCAACCCCTCGACAATTGACTTTGTCAGAGCGGCGGCTTCGGAGACCGTTTTGTTCATCTTCCAGTTGCCGGCAATGATGGTTTTGCGCTTGGCGTCGCTTGATTGACCTTTACCCACGTGTTTTCTCCCGATACTTCAGTGAATGAATCATTAGAAACTGATGATTCATTCTACAACTCAATCAACTAGAATCAGGTTATTAGTCGAACTATAGCTAGACATACAAATTGAAGGCGCGAAATGTCTGATCTTCTTTCTCAAGAAAACAAAAGTGACCCCACTGCCTCAATTGCGGCCTTAACAAAAGAAGCCAAGCGCCTCGCTTTAATAAGCTCCCGTGGTGCTCGCGAAGAAGGCGAAGGCTATGAAGAAAAACCACTGCGGCTGCCGGAATGGGTCAAACGCACAGTGCTTAACACTGAAGAAAATCGCCAGACCAGACTGATTCTCAAAGAACAGAAATTGAATACCATCTGCGAAAGCGGCCGCTGCCCCAACAAAGGCGAATGCTGGAGTAAAGGTACAGCTACATTTATGTTGATGGGTGCTTTGTGCACCCGCACCTGCCGTTTTTGCGCCGTCAATAAGGGCCTTCCCGAAGCGCTTGATGACGGTGAACCGGCACGCATAGCCGAAGCTGCGAGGCAAATGAATCTTCGCCATGTGGTCTTGACCTCAGTCAACCGAGATGATTTACCCGATCAAGGCGCCAATCATTTTGCTCGCACCATTACTGCTATAAAGGGCGCGATTGAAGGCGTAGCCGTAGAAGTGCTCACTCCTGATTTTCAGGGGCGGCGCGAGTGTTTGGAAATTGTGCTGGCTGCTGAGCCGGTTGTCTACAATCACAATACCGAGACGGTGCCCCGGCTCTACAAGACCATGCGACCAGGATCAAAATATGATCGCTCCATGGCGGTTTTGCAAATGGCAAAAGGAATTGCGCCGCAAATCCCCACCAAATCTGGCCTGATGCTGGGATGCGGCGAAAGTTTTGACGAAGTCAAAGCGGTGCTGCGCGACTTGCGCGCCGTAGGTTGCGATTTTCTTACCCTCGGACAATATTTAAGACCGACTCGCGATCAACTGCCGGTCAAACGCTACGTTGAACCGGCTGAATTTGACGACCTTGGACAATACGCCTGGAGCATCGGCTTTAAGATGGTACATTCAGGGCCACTGGTACGCAGCTCCTATCACGCAGAAGAGTTAGCCAACCAGCTTTGATTTACAACTATCTATATGGTTCTTTTGCTAACGGGGGCCGGGCGTTGAGCGACGAAAATATGAGCTTCGCCCCACCTGGTGCTCCTGAAGATAACTCGGAGCTCGGACAAGCGCGCCGTCTTTTTGATCAGGGACTGCTGGAGCAATGCCGCACGAAAGTCGCTAAATATTGGCTCGAGAACACATACGACCAGGAGGCAGTGCGGCTTTTTGCCGAACTGGTGCGCGAACTCGGTCGAGAAGAAATTGCCGTCAAGTTGGATAATTTTGCCAAAAAACTCGACGCTATTGCACCATATAAAAACCATCAAGAAATTTTTGAAGCCGGTTACGCTCTGGTTGAAATATGCCAGCATGAACTGGCGGCTATGCTGCTCAAAGAACTGCACCGCGAGCTGCCTGACGACCCACTGGTCAATTACGAACTGGGTTTTTCTTTGATGTCGCTCAAGCGTTTTAAAGAAGCGCGCAAGTATTTTGCTCAGGCGGCCAATTTAAAGGACGACTTTGACGCTCTGCTTAATTTGTGTGTTTGCGAAACACTCGAGCGCAATTGCGAAGGCGCCCGGCGACTGATTACCGAGATGAGCAGCCTGGCCAATAGCGATGAAGAAAAAACAGAACTGGTACATCGCAAGTTGGTTTTAGCCAGACTGGAAAGTCTCGACGGCAAAAAGCAGTTAAACAATCGCGACTGGCTCTACGCCCTCTACGGCACCATACTTTTGCGTCCTGATATTAAGCCACAAGAATTGAAAGATGACATTACGCAAATTGCCTCAATGCTGGTAATTTTGCGGGGCCTTTTGGCGGGGCTTTCAATTGAAACTGAAGCGGTGGAATATTATTCATTGCGCTCGCGGCCAATTACCAATGCCCTTAGCCAGTTGATGGAAGTGACCTATGATGCTTACCGAGGGCCGCACCGGCCAGACCAGGTAATGCTTTTGATGTGCTGGACTACAGACATCTTAGGACCGCACGGCGCTTTTATCGAAAACAGTTTGAAGCGCAGTTTATTTGCTTATAGCTTGAGCCCGGTGGAGCCACTGCCCCTGGTGCCCGATATTATCGGATGCCTGGCACACGACATCGTCATGCCCTGGGAAGGTGCCGATCAATCGAACAAAGACGTCAGCGCCATCACCGAGCAAATTTACGCCAGGGCCTGCGACCTTGAGTCAGATCCCAGCCTCTTGCGCGAAACTCAAGAAGCAGTGGAATACTATGTGGGCAAAAGACGACTGTTGGTGTTGGGAAATGCTGAAGCTTTTCCTAATCGACCTGAATACACAGCCGAACTACCCAACTTAGAGCAACCTTAAAATGGGCTGGTTCAGGCGTTTACTGCAAACAATCGCTTACGTCACTATTTTTCCGCTGTCCAAATTTATTCCGGCCGACGCAGAACCAATTGGGCTAGCCAAATATTTGCCGGCAGTGGGAGCGCTAATTGGCATGCTTCTAGCCACCTGCTGCATCGCCCTGCAGGCACTATCGGTTCCGCCACTGCTTAGCGCCACAATAATTGTGGTGCTCTGGCTGCTTGTCACAGGCGGATTACATTTTGATGGTTTGATGGACACAGCCGACGGTATTTGTTCGCATCAAAATTTAGAGCGCACGCTTGAAATTATGCATGACCCGCGGGTGGGTAACTTTGCCGTAATTGTCGGCATTTGCACCATCGCTTTGAAAATAGCGGCTCTCTCTGCCTTAATTACAGCGGTGCCTGAACAGATGCCACTACTTTTGCTACTTAGCCCCTGCTTTGCCAGATTGGTTGAGACCTGGGCCATCGGCAACTATAAGTATGCCCGCGAAAGCGGCAAAGGAAAAGCGTGGCACGAGAGCACTCTCTTTCCTCAAGATTTTTTCTGGGCGGCAGTTATTCCCCTAGTTTTGCTTTTGACTGCCGTATTTAAAGGGCATTCTTCCACCTTGCTTTTGCTCTTCATCGGCCTCACCGCTGCTTCTGGATTTGCTGTGGGTGCCTATTTGGATAAAATTTTAAAAGGTCATACCGGCGACACTTACGGCGCTGTAGTTGAATTAAGCGAAACATTGCCCCTGGTGGCTTTTGCTCTGGCGGTGAGCGGGAGTTTTTGTGGGTAATTCTTTTGCGAACTGAAACGTTATCGTTTCATTTTGAACCTGAACCGGATGGTACGATCGCTTTTTAAACAGGAGCCAGCTTGCCTTTATTTTCAAAATTGATGACGATTCTGGCAATCTTTCTCGCCCTTTTGCCAAGTTATATCGTTCTGGTGCAGCCGGTACTGATGCAAGCCGGCGACTTTCTCATTACTTTCTATCCGGCGGGCAAGTTAGCTCAACTTGGTCGCATTGCCGAAATTTATACTCCGGCCAATATGACCACCTTTATCAACGCTCCGTTTGACAAGTTTACTCACGAAACATTTCCGGCCATTGCTAAAAGCTATGTGGCCATTTATATGTACAGCCCCCTGATTGCATTATTTTTCGCCCCTTTCGCCTTGCTTCAAGCCCAGGCATCGCTAATTCTCTGGCAACTTATAAATGTCGCCGCAGCTGTTTATTGCGCCTGGCTTTTTGCCCGGCCCGCCTTAAAAGAAAAAATCCAGGATCTCACTGTGATTTTCTTGTTCTGTCCGATTTTCCATACACTGCTAATTGGTCAGCTGGGCATTTTATTTGGTTTGCTGCCACTGACTCTGGCCTATAAGTTTCTTTTGCAGCGCAAAGAATTTTTAGCCGGACTGGTGCTTGGCACTCTCTATATGAAACCGCAATTTTTGCCCTGCGCCTTACTTGTTTGCGGTGCGCTTTTCTTCACCAGAAGACCTAAAGCAACTGCCGGACTAATTTGCGGCCTGGCGGGCATGGCACTACTAACAGTGGCACTGACCGGCAGCGATATGCTCATTGCTTTCTGGCAAAGTATCAAAATGTCAGATACCTGCTACTCGTGCGCAGGATACCGACCCGCTTCTGCAATCATTACTTGCTTGCCGGCCGTGATTCTCCAATTTTTCGATTTTGATGCCCGCGAAAAAGTGAAACTTTATGCGTACGGAGGAGCGGCTTTAATTGGTCTTGGAGCGTTAGTTTATTGCATCCGCCTCTGGCGCCCAGTGCCCAATTGCATTGATAAGCAACCCGCCACACAGGCATACAAACAAGCAACGGCTCTAACTTTTTTGATTGGGCTTTTTGTACTGCCGCTGGTGGTGCCGCATTTTCTTTTCTATGATCTTTGCGGCCTGGCGCTCATGGCTTTCATGGTTAATACAGATGTCTTTGATAATCAAGTCAGGGCCAAAATGCTGCCGTTGCGAAAGTATCTCTGGTGGATCTGCAACCTCTACTATGTCGGTTTTTCGTTCTTCCCGGTAATTTTAATGGGCCCATATTACCCGCTAATTCTTGTAATATTACTGGCAGTGCTGCTGCTCTTGATTGTTAGAGTGCAAAAACCGCAGCAGACATAGCAGGTGCCCCGTGAGCAAGTTCAAAAAAGAAAAGCAGAAAAGCCCCGAGCGTCTGGTATTAGCACTGATAGAAAACGGTCATTTTGAAGATTCGCTTCTGTTGCTCGACCAGTGGCCCGACAAAACCGACGTCATCTATCTCTACGCTCGCGCCCTGGCTCTTTTTGGCACAGGCTCAAGAGCTGATGAAGCAAATCAAGTTTTGCAGAGCGCTTTTGCCTCGAACAATTATGTGCTGCCAGTGATGGTAGAAAAAGTAAACAAAGTCGGCGCAAGCACTGGGGCAAAAAGTAAAAAAGTAAAACCCTCGGCAAAAACCATGATGGCGAAAGAAAGCCCGCAACAAGGCAAGGCGCGAAAATATGTGGAGCTGTGGTTCGGCAGCTGGCTGCAGACTGAGGCTGCTTTCGACTGGCTAGGCAATCAATTTGTGGAATACACAAGAGCCACCAGGCTGGAAAAACTCAAAGCCAAACAAGAAGAAATGCTCAAGAATATGAAAATCCTTGACGCGGATTTTTTCCTCAATTGAGTGTCTTGAGGAATTCTTCGCGCACTTCTTTCAAGGCTGCTTTCATCGCATTTTGATCGGCGAAAGCGGCATCGATATCGGCTTTCTCACAATATTTGAGGTCGACCAAAATTTCGCCCAGCATTTTTTTGTTGCCGGCTTTTTGCAAAGCCATCACTTCAGAAATTTGCTCTTCCGTCACTTTTCCTGTCGCTTTTAAAAACTGCCCCAGCTGCGGTGTAAACTTGAATTGCAAATCGCCGCCGGCTAGCTTAGTCAAGTGATTTTGATCTAAAACCGTTATTTTCATGCCACTGATACTGGTGGCATCTTTTAATACCGGATTAAGAGCCAACAAGCGCTCTGCTTCAGCCGTCACCGCCGCTTCGGTGAAACGCTCACCGGTAGTGGCGCCACGTGCCTTGAGGGCGCTGGTAGCCACTTGTGTCATGGCGTGGCCATCTTCGACAATCATTTCTTTGGGCAATTTAAACAGATCAGTCAGACCGGCAAAATATTTTTTACCGGTTTCGCTCAATGCCTCAGGCGAGACCAATGACCTGCCTTTTTCCATCATGGGCCGTACAACGTCTGGAATGAGGGCGCCTTCTACAGTTTTGCGCTGCAAGGCGGGAGCCTCGAAAGTAAGTTTGCCGGTGGTGACCACTGCTTTTTCTGCGGCCATTTTTTCTGCCGAATGGCCCAACGACGCTTTGACAACCTGAATTTCACTCTGCGCCAGACCGCCTTTACCGCGAATGGCGGAACAAGCGGCAATCACCAGCACTCCGCCTAAAACCGCGCTTTCGGCCGGACAGGCTTTGACGTAGGCTACAGCCTCGTTAGTCACAGCTTTAGTTGTAACTGCCACACTTTTATAAGCCTCTTCAAACCAGGCGCCAACGCGGTCTGCGTTATCATTTACCGATACCGGCTGCTCGTTTTGCTTGTCTCTTTCGATGGGCATCGGTTTTGTGTTCGGCCTGTGGCGAGCATTTACATGAGTGAATAATACATTGTCAAGCGATGGCAGTCATCCGTGTAACTACGCATAGCGCATAGAATTGTTGAAATAGCATTGTCGAAATAGAATCGCCTGAGGGAACTATTGGGTGCTGCAGCAGTCTCTGGCATCGAAGCACTGTGGAGATTCGTTTTTATGCTGACCAAGAATGCCATCCCTGTGGGCGTTTACCTGAGAAACTCCAGCAAAATCGCTCTGGCATTGTCCTTTATCATGGCCGCCTCCATTGGCACTCTGCGTGTCTATGCCGCCCAGCCCACTGAAAGTTCCGAACCTTCCAAAGCTGAGATAAAGGCTGAGAAAAAAGCTGAAAAAGCGGCTGAGAAGGCCGATAAGCAAGCAGCTAAAGCTGCTAAGCAGAAGAAAAATGCCTCTGCCAAGGCCGCTGAGCCTGTAAAAATGGACAAAGCTACCAAAGATTTAGGCGGCGCCAACGCCAGTGACACAAACAAGCACGCTATTCCCCTCAAACCGGTGAGCGCTCGCCAGCAAACGGAAAACAACGAGGCGGCCGACGCTATTAACAAAATTCCCGGCGTGAACATTCAGGGTAAAGATCTGCAACCACCGGCTGACGACCCTGAGATTAAAGGTTTCCACCCGATTAAAAAGCTACTTGCCCCCGTAATCAGGTTGGGTAAAGCTGCTGTGCAGATGCAACAGCAAATGATGAAACTGGAAGGGCCGGTTGGTGCCCTTGAACCAGCCATGGTGAGCCTGCAAGGCAAGTTGCAGCAAGTGGACAATCGCGTTCAAAGTCTCGATGGCAACCTGGTTTCGATGGACTGTAAAGTTATAAAAGTCAGCGAAGAAATGACCGGCATCAAGCAAGATCTGGGCGAAATGCGCAGCGACGTCAGCAGCTTGCGAAAGCCACTGCAATCAGTACTTGAGCCTCTAACCAATGTAAAAGGGCCACTGGACGAAGTGCGCCACGCCCTGACCGATATGCACACCATGATGACCGTGGTGCTTCTCGGCATCGTGGCACTGACACTGGGTATTGTTTTCGGTACACCACTGGTCGCACTGTATGTCTTTGCTAATAGACACAAGTTTTTCCCTGATATGAAAGACCATGAATTTCCTATGTCCAGGCCTCAGGGCAAAGAGCCAGTAGGCGGCCGTCGCTAAGGCTATTTTTCATCAGGTGTGTGCGGTGTAATCGCCCACTTTGATGTGGAGTCCGGGCGCCAGATTTTCTTCATTTCACAATTGTGAATGTGGGGAAATTCGAGCTGTAAAACTTTGGCAATCACGTGCCAGACGCCGCCGTGGGCCACAATCAGCACCGGGCCCACCATGGCCAGGGCCTGTTGCAGCCCTTTGTGGACACGCATGCCGAACTCGAGCTGTGACTCACCGCCGGGAGGGTTGGATGACGGATCGTAAAGACTGGGAAGTTCGGCCCAGGCACGTCGTTCCCATTCACCGAGATGCCACTCGGAGAGCAAATCGACCGTCACCAGTGGTGCCTGCAAAACCTGGCTGAGGGCTTGAGCCGTCTGTTGAGCGCGTATCAACGGGCTGACACAGATGGTTTTGACGTCATGACAATCTTGTATGGCCGGGCTTTCAGCCAGAGCCTTGGCCTGAGCCAGACCTGTAGCATTGAGCTCTATGTCCCAACCTGAACCGGCGGCCAGATTGCCGAGATTGGCATCGGTCTCACCATGCCTGACAAAATAAAAACGCTCTTCTACCATATCAACTCCTCATCACCGTATGCAATGTTATCGCAAGAGGGGAAAAGCGGCACTGAAAAATTGCAGACTATGAGAAGCTGTATCAATGCCCTCAGAAAATTATGCAGGAAAAATAGCGATTATAGGTGCCGGGCCGGTGGGTATCAGTGCCGCCCGCGCGCTCAAAGCTGTCGGCATTGCCTACGATCAATTTGAAGCGGAGAGCGATCTGGGAGGCAACTGGCGCCACGGTGTCTACAAGAATGCGCACATAATTTCTTCGCGCAAAACCACTGAATTTCCCGATTTTCCTATGCCGGCTCACTACCCTGATTTTCCCAGCGCCGCACAGATGCTCGCCTACCTCGAGAGTTATGCCGAGCATTATCAGTTGCGCGAACACATCAGCTTTAATTACCTCGTGGAAAGAGTCAGTGCAGAAGCCGATCTCTGGCTGCTGCAGTTTAATGGCGGTGAAAGTCGTTTGTATAGCGGCGTGGTGGTTTGCAACGGGCACCACTGGTCAAGACGCTGGCCACATTACGAGGGAAAATTCAGCGGTGAAATGATTCACTCTAAAGATTACAAAGATGCGGAGCAATTAAAAAACAAGAGAGTATTGGTTATCGGTGGTGGCAATTCGGCCTGCGATATCGCCGCTGAAGCCGCACGGGTAGCGAAGAGTGCTCACTTGTGTTTGCGCCGCGGCTACTGGTTCTTACCCAAGACTGTTTTCGGTAAACCGACAGCCGAGATGCTTACCACGGCCTTGCCGGTTTGGCTGCAACGCATTTATATCGCCACACTTTTAAAAATAATAGTGGGCGATTATCGCCAGTATGGCCTGGCCAGGCCAGATCACAAAATTTTTGAAAAGCACCCGACCATCAACTCCGAGCTACTTCACTATTTAAAACACGGCAGAATTACACCACATCCTGATATCAAACAATTTGACGGTAATAGTGTGGAGTTTGCTGACGGCCGCAAAGAAGATTTTGACTTGATTGTTTGCGGTACCGGTTTCAATGTTTCTATGCCTTTTCTCGACCCTGATCTGGTCACCATCGAAGGCTCGGTGGTCAAGGCCCAGTGGGGCCTCGTGGCCCCACACCACAAGCAGCTTTATCTTTATGGTTGGGGGCAAGCACGCTACGGATTTGGCCCGCTACTTACTCCGGCATCAGACCTTCTGGCTAAACTGATTCTTTTGCAAAAGCGTCTGCGTCATCCACTGGGTGAAATTCTCGAAAAAATTAATCAGCCTCTGCCTGCCAGCCATTTGATTGATCCGATGCGGGCCCTGCGTCAAATAAAAGCTGCCAATGCCATGCTCTGGCTCTTGCCTCTGGTAGACAAATATTTGATGAGCAGCAAAGTAAAAGTAGAAGAAGTAGTGAACAAACTTCAGATGGAATCAGAGCCGGCACCAGGTAATGATTGATCAATTTTCAGCAATCTTCGCTGAGCTTCATCGGCAATGAAGCGCCAAAATTTTTGCGGGAAAAATCTTTTGAAACGCCAGAGAAAACGCGCTTGATCGGGCAGCACCACATACAGTGCACCTGCTGCCATTTGTTCTAAGGCTGCGCGGGCGACATAATCGGGCTCCAGCTGCGCTTGCTTGACTAATTCTTGAGCGCGCCGATTGTAGAGTTCTGGGCCGAGGCTGGAGAGGCCAACATTGGTGCGCACATAGGTAGTCATCAGCACCGTAACCAGCAAATTATGATCTTGCAGTTCACCCCGCAGAGTTTCACTGAGGGCGAGCACGCCGGCCTTGGAAGTATTGTAGGCACTCATATTAGGTACGCTGGCAAAAGCGGCGGCGCTGGCAATATTTAGAATGTGCCCTGATTTTTGCGCTTTCATCACCGGCACAAAACAATGACAACCGTTCACTGTGCCCATCAAATTAATATCGATTACCTTTTTAAAAGTCTCGATAGAAACTTCGTCAATGGGCCCGCCGCAACCGATTCCCGCACTATTGACGGCAATATCGATACCGCCGTATTTTTTGCAAAAGTTCTGTACGGCGTTTCTAAACTTTTTACTGTCACTGACATCAAAAGTATAAATGGTAGCTTCACCACCGGCGGTGGCCACGGCTTCTGCCGCCGCTATCAAACGGGCTTCGTCGATATCGCCCAGACCAATTTTCCAGCCGTCAGCCGCTAAAATTTTGACGAAAGATAAACCCAGGCCGCTGGCGGCACCGGTAATGAAAGCCCGCTTAGCGGGATAACGTCGGCTAAAATATTGCTCAGTAGATTCAGGCAAGGCTCTTTTCCATATCTTCGAGACTGACACCTTTGGTTTCTGGGAAAATAAACCAGACTAAGAAAAACTGCACCACCATCATCAAGGCAAAGAAGGCAAAAGGATAACCGCCTGATGATTTAGCCAAAACGGGAAAGAGCGCCGAAATTAAGGCATTCATAATCCAGTGCGAAGAACTGCCCAGAGCCTGACCTTTGGCCCGCACAGGGGTGGGAAATATTTCGCTCAGATAAACCCAGATAACAGCACCCTGCGAGAAAGAAAAGAAGGCAATGTATGCCACAAGAAGCCAGATCAAAAGTGACTGATGTTGGCCCATGAAAAATATGGCCGCTACCCCAGCCAGACACAGAGCGCAACCCACCGAGCCCACCAGAAGTAAGGTACGGCGCCCTAAACGGTCAATCACAGCCATGGCTACCAGCACTGCCACCAGATTGGTAAAGCCAATCATAACGGCCTGAAGGTCGCTGGACATTTTGCCGAAACCGGCTTTTTCGAAGATATCGTTGAGATAGTAAAGAATGGCATTGATACCAGACAGTTGATTGAAGGCACCAATAGTAATGGCAAGAAAAATCGGCAATTTGTATTTTTTTTGAAAGAGCGGCTCGTTGGGTAGAGCGTGCTCGGCCTTAATACTGGCGACGATGTCTTGCAACTCTTGCTCATAGTCGGCCACACCGGTCTTTTTCAAAACTTCGCGGGCTTCATCAATCTGGTTGCGCCGGGCCAACCAGCGTGGGCTTCGCGGAATGGTAAAAAGCATAACCAGAAACAAAATTGCCGGCACTGCAGAAACGCCTAACTTCCATCTCCATTCGGCCTCGCCCAGTGGCAAGGTGCCAAGCAAATAGTTGGAGAAATAAGCCAGCAAAATTCCTATAACTACATTGATTTGAAAAAGACCAACCAACCGTCCGCGCCACTTGGCCGGTGCCAGCTCAGCGATATAAACCGGGCCGAGCACTGACGAACAACCAATGCCCAAGCCGCCGATGAAACGAAAAACGATGAGCGAATACCAGTCCCAGGCAAAGGCACAACCCAGGGCCGAAATTACATACAAAAGCGCCGCCACCCTCAACGTTTCTCGCGCGCCGAACTTTTCACCAGGCACTCCAGACATCATCGCCGCTACCACAGTACCCCAGAGAGCCGCTGAAACGGTGAAACCAAGGGCGGTGGCATCAAGTTGATATTCAGCCGAAAGGGCGTGAGTAGCCCCGGCAATAACCGCAGTATCAAAGCCAAAGAGAAGACCACCAAGAGCGCCTACCAGGCTGCTTTTGAATAAATAGAGGTACGGTTTGAGATCCACTGGTACCCCTAAATTTTATTTGCCGGCGGCGCGGTAAGCCTTAAGCCAGACGTCAATTTTATAATCGTCGGTATCAACAAATTTGCCGGCGGCGCCACTGGACCCCCAGGGAGGCTGAGCACCATCGTGCTTATTGTAAGCCCAGGCGGTCATGCCGGCAGCTTCTGATGGTTTGAGTTTACCGGCGGCCAGAGCGGAGCCCACCATAGCAGTAAAGTAGCCGCTGCGCACGTCGCCGGGATTTTGAGCGGGATCATCGAGATAGCGCGTCGCTTTATCGGCAACAAATTTGCCGCTGTTATACGCCACGAGCAGCACTTCGCGGTGGTGATGAGTGACTGAATTATTTGGACTAATATCGGTGACATTGCTATTGAAACCTTGCCCCGCTTTACCGGCTATCAGGCGGTGATAGGTATCTTCAAGAGCGGAACCGGCATGATTAAGGCCGCCGCCGGCGAGACTGCGGCCAAGATCTCGCTTGAATCCCAGTGAATGTTCGGAGAAAACCAGACCGACATAATCGCGATAGAGCTCGCCCGGGGTAGGTTGGAAAATATTCCAACTATCTGGTTTGCGGCCATTAGCCTCGGCCAGACGAGCAGCGTTCTTGAGATTATTGGTCATGTAGTCGGCCGGAGTGCCCTTGCCGTCGGCCAGGTTATTTAACTCGCCCATGGTGAAACGGAACATTTCTTTCTGGTCAGCGCTCATGTGCTCAATTTGCCATTTTTGCGAATCATCAAGGGGCTTTCCGCCCGTACGCTTGGCAAGCTTGTCAAAGCCAGAAAAAATAGCCTTGTCTTCGGGGCTCGTGGCGAACTTTGCCTCAATTGCAGCCACACCCGAGTCTAAAGCCTGACCCACTTCCACAGTAGGGAAACCATTGAGTTTCACAGTCAGGGCGGCAGCCACATTGTCTTTGGCAGAATACTGCTTGACGTCATTTTTAGAGGCAGCGATATTATCGCTAAAATCGGGCGTGGAGGCTGCCCCGACCTGCTTGTCCCCTGCTGACTCTCTGATTAAATCTGCCATAAAAATCTGCCCTAAAACTGACTCTGGTAAGTACTGAAAGCTTTATACCCATCCCTATAGAAGATATCGCAGGATCTTTATGGACCGTGGCGGTTTGCCACCACCAGCAGTATCACGACAATTTTTCGAGCGGCGTAAAAGCATTTGGCACTTTTGAAAGGCTCGCCCGTCCTTAGCCGAGTCGATACATTAGCTCCCCTGACTTGAGATTATAAAAAAATGGCACAACAGCAGCAAAGTGGCATATCGATAAGCCCGCGATTGATGATTGCTCTTGCTATTGCTGCTTTTTCGCTCATAACCTACTTCAGCAAAAGCGTCTACAACCCTGTGACCGATCAAAAGCAGCATGTTGACATGTCACCCCGTCAAGAAATTGCCCTCGGCCTGCAAGCCGTGCCCCAGATGTCACGCCAGTATGGCGGCGAGTCTGATGATCCTGAAGGTCAGGCTGCTGTTGACCAGATTGGCAACGAGCTGATTACCAAAACAGACGCCGGCAAGTCGCCCTATAAATATGATTTCCATCTACTTGCCGACGACAAAACAGTCAATGCCTTCGCCCTGCCCGGCGGACAAATTTTCATCACCGAGGGGCTTTATAAACACCTGAGCACAAAAGGTGAACTGGCGGGAGTTCTAGCTCACGAAGTAGGCCACGTGGTGGCCAGGCACTCGGCGCAACAAGTGGCCAAGCAGCAATTGACTCAGGGCCTCACCGGCGCAGCGGTGATTGCCGCTTATGACCCCAATGACCGCAATAGCAGCACCGCCTCCATGGCCATGCTCGTTGGCCAGGTCATCTCTATGAAATTCGGTCGCAGTGACGAACTGGAAGCTGACCGTCTTGGTGTGCGCTTCTCATCTCAAGCCGGCTACGACCCCAGAGCTATGCTTAAAGTTATGGTCATTCTCGACAAGGCAGCCAAAACCCGCACTCCTGAATTTTTCAGCACTCACCCTAACCCGGGCAATCGCATCAAAAAAATCGAAGCTGAAATTGTCGAAAGATTTCCCCAGGGTGTACCTGCCGGCTTGATTCAGTAGGGCCAACTATTTAGTTCCTCGCGCTTTAGTGACGGCATCGAGCAAGGCGTTTTTCAAACCGACATTTAAAAGTTCGAAAAAACGCATACTGTTGACGATGTCTTCTTTGGCGCCGCGGCTAACTAGAGTATTGTCCAGGCGATCAATTAATTCGTCACCTTCAGGCGCCTGACCAACTGTGAGAAATGTGATGATCATTTCGTCGTTATTTTTCAAAGTGGTAGTGGCTCGGGCAATGAGTTTGTCGAGGGAGCCACCTTGATTGGGCAAACCATCTGTCAGCACCACTATCAATACCGGTTTATTGTGATGCTCAGGATCTTCTAAATGCGATTCGATCACCGCCGAAAGGGGTGAATAAATGTCGGTTTCGCCGCTGGGCACCACAGTAGTGAAAATCTCTTCGATATCTCTATGAGTGGCATACTTTTTCACTATAAAATTATCGTTAAAAGGCACAATAGTAAGGCCCCCAGTGAGGCTATTGCCGATAGAGCCGGATAAATCACTAACTTGATTGCGACACCAACCCCAGCGAGAAACGTCGAAAGGTCCAATACCGAGGCCACCGTTCATGGAGCCGGAATGATCAATTAACAAAATAACTTCATACGGTGCCAGGGCTTTAAAGAACTTTGCAGCGTCGGGAGTTTGAGTGCGCGATGCCTCGGCCGACAGTGTTGTAGATTTGCCCGGCGGCACCACCGGCTGTAATTGCCGGTTAAGGATTTCATCCATTTGCGCTCGCACAGCCTTCATGCGAATTTCCACCTTTACTTGATAGCGTGCCCCTTTGCGATCAAAATTCATGGTTAACAGATCGCCGTCGGCCTTTACCGTCAAAATGCGATCGCCTTCAATTAAACCAGCATAGGCAGCCGGAGTAGCCATACCGACTTTAGTGACCACACCTGGTAATTTGCTGTTATCGAGGGAGAGTCCGGCAGCCTGACACATTAAGGTCAGTTCGCTGACCTGGCCGCGCAAGCGTACCGTAGATGAAAGTGGCGCTGGGGCACTACTGGCGGTGCCTGAGCTCTTAGCGGCGGCCGGCCAGGCAGTATAAACATTGAGACAAATCAAAGCAGCGGCAAAAAGTGAACGGGTCAATCGTTTATGTGATTTATGTGGTTTATGCGCTTTTGATTGACTCATAAACAACTATCTTGATTTACGTATGCTGAAGTCATTGAGTCTCCTGGTCTCAGCCATGAGTGCTGCAGGCAAAGAATCAGTTTGGGCCACTACCTTGCTTGCAATGCTGTCTTGTACACCGCCGAAATTCAGATAATTGCGTACGTACATATTGGTGCCGGCTGCTACTACTCGGTTGTTGCCCACTCTTGAAACCATTTGCCCCTTGAGATTATCGCGGGAGCTTAACAGATCGGTCATTCGCTTCGTGTAGAAAGCTTTGAGAACCTGGCAGTTCTTATCAAGGTCACTGACAATGCCATTAATCTTAATCGCATAGGCGTCATTCAAAGATTGCACCATAGAGCCATAATCGCGATTTTCGCGTTTGATACCAAAGCGATCTATGTAATATTTGGGCACTGCGGCAACATCGCTATGCAGTTGCGCCGTACAAAAATCAATCTGGCGTCGAACCAGGCCAAATTTATTTTGCACTGCAGCGGTATGCTCTGCTTCGGCCCCGCTAATCAGTTCGGCGCACTGCCGGTCTAAAGTTGCTGAGGGCGCTGCACTGGAGCGAGCGGCACTGACATAATTTTGAATTAGTATTGCTCGCTCGCGGCTCTCAGCGTGAGCGGAGTTTTCCAGTGAGTCGAGGCGACTTGCACTGTCGGCCATCACATCGCGCACGTCGGCCACTGCCGGCAGCGAGTCGGCCGAAGCGACCAGCAGAACTATGATTGCAAAAACACTGAGAATCTTAGACATAAATATAATGCTCGTTCGGCTACTGGTCACTCCATACTGGCAGAAATTAGGAAAGATTAGGTGAAGACTACCGGCTGGGGCGTACAGATTTTTTGTTGGATACCGGAGAGGCCCTGAGCACACCGGGTGTTGCCCGCAAACCAGGCGACGTAGATTCAACAATCTTTTCCTGGTCAGGGCTACCGCCAAAATTCATATAGTTGCGAACGGTCATGGAAGTATTGGCAGGTATTACCTGCGATGCTCCATCTTTTGCCCGAATTTGCCCTTTTAGACTTTCATGGGAACTACTAAATGCTTGCAAACGCCTGGCATAGTCATCTTCAATTAATTTAAAAGAATCTTGAAAGTCTAATTTCAGTATGGCGATATCGTATTTTGCCTTGGTTTCAAGAGCAGTCCTCGAGCCAGGATTGGCCAGTCGATCTTCATTCAACCTTTTTTCAATGTCATGAATAGCGCGGTCCAGCTGCTTTTGCCTCTCGCCTTTAAGGCGATCGTGATCGGCATCAATTTGACTGCGCAGACGCAGAGCCTCTTGATCGAGGTGCCTCTCTTTATGGCGCAGTTCTGCATTGATGTTTAAAGCTTTGATAGCCTCAATACAGTAGTTGCTTAATACCTGGTCCTGAGTAAATTTCATACAAGTAAAATACTGATCGCGGGCGTTAGCATGGTCACCTGACTTGGCCAGACAATTAGCATAATAATAGTGAGCCAGAGCATTGCCCTTATGCTTTAACACGATTGACTTAAACAAAATTTCCGCTTCCCAGACGTTTCCTTTCTCATAAGTGGAAATTGCCATTTTCAGGTCAGCGGCAGGGGAGACATTTTTAGGCGTGGGTATTGTTTTGGCAGATGAAACTGGAGTGGCCGTCGGCAAATTCCAGAGTTTTTCTTCAGTCGGCAACGCACCACCAGCAGTACTGCTGAAGGTAAATAAAATCGGCACGACCAAAGGTGCACGGAGCCACAATTTTTGGTTAATGGGCATTGCTCAGATAACCAGTATCAAATTCACCTAATTCTCTGTTCCCTGCGGGGCTCCTAACTATGCAGTCTATGACCCTCAAACCAGGCAGGTACGAGTCTGCAAAAGCTTGCCATACATAAAGATGGCCACCCTGGCAGCTCTCAGCAATTTCTTGAATCATAGCCACACTGGCACTCTTGAGCTTGCCGTCTGCTATGCTTGTCTAGGTTGATTAAAACTTACTAGCAGGCATTGCCAGTGTCTCAAATGCTAAAACGGTCGATGACCAGCTCCCGCTTGGGTGACTTGCTTGTTCAGGCTGGTATCTTGACGCAAGCGCAGTTGGCTGACGCTGCCCGCAGTGCTAAAAACAAACGCATTCAAATCGGCCAGGCTCTGGTGATGAATGGTCTGATTTCGCCACGAGATTTGCAGTCGGTTCTAGAAGCGCAATCAATGCTGCGCGACAAGTCGGTTGAATCGGCAGAAGCTTTGCGTTGCTTGAAAATTGCCTATAAATTGGGTGCATCTTTCAAAGATATTCTTTCAGAATACGTTTCACCCAAACGCAGCCAAACCAGTAAGTTAGGCGAACTGCTGGTTGAGTCTGGCCTGGTCAGCTATGAAGTGCTGGCCAGAGCAGTTGAGCAGAGCTATAGCACCGGGCTGCCCCTAGGGCGCATGCTGGTTTTGCACGAAACTATTTCAAACGATTTGCTCACCCTGGCACTCGATTTGCAAGTGCGCGTGCGTGATGAAATGATGACCAGACAAGAGGCTCTCACAGCCATTCGCACAGCAGCAGGGCTAGCACCCATTGCACCGGGTGCGGTGATTGAAAAAGCTAAACCTGAAAAAGAAGCACCACGCAAAAAAGGCTTGCGCCTGGGCGAACTCATGGTCATGGCCGGTGTGCTCACCGAAACCGATGTAATGAACGCTCTTGAATGGGGTCTGGTAAATCATCAAACAATCGGTAAAGTGCTGATTAGCCAAAATCTGGTTTCGCAAGAACTTTTAGACGCGGCTCTCGCCATTCAAAAAATGGCTGATCAAGAAAACTTTGAACCCACCAAAGCGAGTGAGTGCCTCACTCGCATTCACGCCAGCGGTATCTCGCTAGAAGAAGCACTGGCAGAAATGCGGGCTGAAAAAACCGCAGAAGATACCACCGTTACTTACGAGAAGCTGCTCATGTTGGCACGCGTAATTAGCGAAGATGAGCTTGAGACTGCCTTCGATATTTCTACCAAAAGTGCCACGGTGATTGGCAAATTCCTCGTGCTCACAGGCCACATGGACGTCACTACCTTGCAGTCCACATTGCGTTGCTACCAGCTGTTTTCACGAGGACTACTGAGTCAAGACGACGCTGTAGTGACTTTAGATTATTCGCTGCACCAAAGTGCTGATGGCCCGATGAAATTTGACGATGCCCTGAAAGAACTGGGCTGGAACAAAGATCGAGGTCTGAGGCTGAAAGGTGAGCGCGCCGGGGTGTCCACTGTCGACGCGGCTGAAGAACCCGAAAATAAAGAAGAAAATGCAAGAGATGTAAGAGGTGAAGAAGCAACTAACGAAGCTTCAGCACCGGCGAATCTACAGGCCGATGCACAGGCCGAGCCCTCTGCCGCTGCAGGTGATGTACTATCCGCCAGTGATACCATGTCGGCTAATGACTTTGCCGCCAATTTTACAGATATTCTCGCTAAAAATATCGATTCTATTGCTGCTCAAATTGCCACCGAAAAAACAATCAAACCGATTGATTTAGATGACGGAAAAACTATTGCTATTCCCGCTGATGTCGAGCCTGTGCTGGAAGATCCAGCCAGCATTCCTGAGATGCCTGCTGACCAGTCAGTATCTGACATTGGACTATCGGGAGCTGAAGAAGACGAATCTTCTGACAGTGAAGCAGCGGCTGAAGGCAACGCAAAGTCGAAAAAACATGTGCAGACCATTCAACCCGAAGATGCCAGGGCCACTCGCCTGGCTACTTTGATGAAGGGTCACAAACAAGGTGAGCGCGATATATTGGCCGGTTTCGATCCATCCAGCGATCCGCCGGACGCACTGCATAGAGTTTTCGAAAGACTGGCCGCCAGCTATTTCACCCGCGGCAATTATCCGCAGGCACAAGTTATTTACGAAAGAATTCTCGTGCACAGACTGAATCAAGTGGGCCCGGGCAATCCTGTACTGGTAGCCGATCTCAATAATCTGGCCGGTGTGCTGGTAGCGCAAGAAAAATACAATCAAGCAGAACCTTTTATGCGCCGCGCTGTCACCATTCTCGAATCGGTCAAAGCTTCAGAACCAGTGAAAGTTGCCGAAGCACTTTCACTGCTTGCCACCATTTATACCCGCCAGGAAAAACTGGTTGAAAGTGAGCCGTTAATTAAACGAGCGCTGCAAATCAGAAAAGAGCATTTGCTGGCTGAGCATCCTGATGTTGCCCAAACTCTTTCAGATTACGCCAAGCTTTTGCGCAAACTTAAACGCGACGACGAAGCAGAGCAAATGTACAAAGAAGCTTTGCATATACTTTCAAAAATTGAAGAAGCGGCTGAAGACGACATGACCGAATCAGGCAGTCATGATCTATTACCCGAGTCTGAAATTCAGGCTCAGGGCTGAGAGATCTTTTTGCTCACCTAGACCCTTTTTCACAACCTAAAAGTTGTACGATTTCACAACCTACAGGTTGTAAAATTCCTTAGGCTTTGAATAACCACACCCCAGGACCTGACCACCAAAGACCACAAAGACCACAAAAAGCTAATGCACGGCCACAGCCATCAAGTCTTCCACCCGCACAATAGTTTCTTCAATATCTTCAGCAGTCAAACCAAAGTGGGTCACAGCTCTGATACCAAGCTGTCCTTCCACGGCCACAAGCACACCAATATCGCGCAATCTTCTGGCCAGCTCAGCGCGCGATAAATCACTGCGATCGCTTTCAAAGAAAACCATATTAGTGCGATGCTGAGCCGGCACTACTTTAATGCCGGGAATCTGCGCGAGGCCGTCAGCCAATTGCCGCGCCAGAGCGTGATCAAGGTCGAGCCTTTCCACCATATTATCCAGCGCCCAGAGGCATCCGGCCGCCAGCACGCCAGCCTGGCGCATACCGCCACCAAGCGCTTTGCGAACGCGTCTGGCCTTAGCGATAAACTCATGATTGCCGCAAATAATCGAACCGACCGGTGCTGCCAAACCCTTTGAGAAGCAGAATTGCACTGTGTCAACGTGAGCGGTAAATTCATCGATGCTGGCTAGAAGCACACGACTGGCGTTGAACAAACGCGCTCCGTCAAGGTGCACAGCCAGCCCGTTTTGCAATGCCAGTTCTTTTACCATGCGCATATATGCAGGCATGAGAGGCTGGCCGTTAAATGTATTTTCTAGAGCAATCAATCTGGTTTGCGTGCGGTGCGGATCATCTTCATTAATGCAAAGATTGATTTGCTCAAGGGGCAATGTCCCGTCGGCCTCATTAGCAATCGTGCGCAAACTGACCCCGCCAAAAGCGGCGGCACCGGCCTGTTCCCAGATGGCGATATGCGAGCGCGAGCCTAAAATCACTTCATCGCTGCGCTGGCAATGGCTCAACACTGCGGTTAAATTGCCCATGGTGCCGCTGGCGACAAAAAGAGCGGCGTCTTTGCCTGTCAGTTGTGCACAGCGCTCTTGCAACAAATTGACGGTGGGATCTTCACCGTAAACATCGTCGCCCAGCTCAGCTTTATACATGGCATCGCGCATTGCTTGCGGCGGAAGAGTTACGGTATCGCTGCGCAGGTCAATTTTATTCATTTCACACTCATCAGACTAAACTCTTACACCGAAGAAATGCTTGTGCAGCTGAACTACAGCGTTATCGGCATCTTCGTTGAGAACCAGGAAACTCAAGTTGATTTCAGAGGCACCGCCCGAAATAACAAGAATATTGATATCTTTCATGGCCGAGAAAACTTCGCCGGCGATACCACTACTGCCGCGGAATTGGCGGCCCACAACAGTGACAATGGCAGTGTTGTTCATCACTTTGATCTCGCCCCATTCAGCCAAATCTTCTTTGATGGCGGTGAGATTTTCGGTGGAGTCGATTGTAATTGAAAGCGAAACTTCAGAAGTAGCAATCAAATCGATGGAGGTTTTGTGCCTGTCGAAAACCGTGAAGACTTTGGCTAGAAAACCATGAGCCATGAGCATGCGCGGTGAACTGATGAAGAGTGCAGTAATATTCTTTTTAGAAGCGATGGCGCAGATGCGCTGTGAAAGCGGCACACTGTCTGCTTCAATCTCTTCAACATTGGCTTGAATCAAAGTGCCAGAACTATCAGGCCGCATGGTATTCAAAACTTTGACCGGAATATTTTTCTCCACCGCGGGCTTGATTGTGAGCGGGTGCAAAACCTTGGCACCAAAATAAGCCAGCTCTGCCGCCTCCTGAAAAGTTACCTGCGAAATTACCTGAGCCTCAGGCACAATACGTGGGTCGCAAGTCATCATACCGTCTACGTCGGTCCAGATTTCAATGCGGCTGGCATTGGCGGCCACACCTAAAATTGAAGCGGAATAATCGGAGCCGCCCCGACCGAGGGTTGTGGTGATACCGTCTAAGGTGGCACCGATAAATCCCTGAGTAATGACTGTAAAGCCATGGTTGACTGCTTCACCGATAATAGACTGAGCACGTTTTTCGACTTCGGCCCAAAGCGGATTGCTCTTTCCGAAATTATCATCGGTAATTAAAACTTGACGCGCATCAACCCATTTTACTTTCAGGCCTCTGCTGCCTGCGTACTCTGCCAGCACGCGAGAAGAAAGCAGCTCACCGATTGATGACACCACATCCAGTGAACGCTTGGAGAGTTCGCCTAAATAATTGATGCCGCGCAAAACTGACTCCAGCTCCGCCAGATGCGTGCTCAAGTCGTCAAGTAGAGCCTGAGCACTAGTGGCATCAAGCAAGCCTTTGGCGGCATCAATATGCTTTTGCCCGATCATCTCGATTTGCGCCAGAGCGCCATCGAGATTGCGGCGTACCGCATGGTTGGCAGCTTCAATCAGAGCATTGGTGACCCCCGACATAGCTGACACCACCACCAGTGGCGGTCCATCTACGTTATTGGCCTTAGAAATTAAAGCATACACTTGCTCAAAGCGCTCTTTCGAGCCCACTGAAGTGCCGCCAAATTTCATCACTATCATTGAAGGAGACCTAATCTAAACCTGAATCGATGCCTGCTGGAAATTAGCGTCTCCAGATGTCGGCGCCGAGGTCACGCAGTCTTTCCTCGAGCTTGTCATAACCACGGTCAAGGTGGCTCAGACCGGTTACTTCAGTCACTCCATCAGCACCGAGGCCGGCGATGATTAAAGCAGCTGCAGCGCGCAGGTCGCTCGATTTAACTTCAGCGCCCATCAGTTTAGGCACGCCTTTGACGATGGCCGAATTGGCTTTCAACTGGATGTCGCCACCCATTCTGCGCAACTCGCCCACTTGCATGAAACGATTTTCGTACATGGTTTCAGTCATGATCGAAGTGCCTTCAGCCACTGCCAGCACAGACATCAAAGGTGCCTGCAAATCGGTGGGGAAGCCAGGATAAGGAACTGTGGTGACGTCGATTGCTTTCAGTCTTCCTTCAACTTTGATCTTGATTGTGTCTGGAGCGTAAATGGAACACTCAGCACCCATCTCATGAATTTTGCTTATCACAGCGTAGATATGGTGCGCGTTGGCACCGTTGATAATGATCTCACCGCCGGCAGCCATACAGGCATAAAGGAAAGTTCCGACTTCCAGTCTGTCTGGAATAGTATCAACAACAGCGCCGTGCATTTCTTCTTGCGGTACGCCGTCAATGACAATCTGATAGGTTCCCGCACCGGTGATTTTGCCGCCCATGGCATTGATACAATCAGCCAGGTTAACAATTTCAGGGTCTTGAGCAGCATTTTCAATAATGGTCTGACCTTCAGCCAGAGCCGCTGCCATCATGATATTTTCAGTAGCACCATTACTTGGTCTATCCAGGTAAATGCGTGCGCCGGTCAACTTTGTTGCTGAAGCGTAAACATAACCGTGATCAATGCCAACTTCGGCACCAAGTAATTTCAAGCCTTTTTCGTGTAAATCAATTCTGCGTTCGCCGATAGCGCATCCGCCTGGAAGCGAAACTTTGGCTTCGCGACAACGACCTAGCAATGGGCCCAGCACGACAAATGATGCCCGCAGCTGACTGACGAGCTCGTAAGGAGCTTCAATTTCTGTCAGGTTGGTGGCATCGATACTAACTTCGTTATTGCCAATTTCAACTACTGCACCCAGGTGACGAAGCACGTCAGCCATCATGTGCACATCAGTCAAATTAGGCACGTTTCTCAAGACGGTGACGTCTTTAGCGAGCAGAGCTGCTGCCATCATTTTCAGAACGGCGTTCTTAGCGCCAAAAATTCTTGTCTCACCACGAAGCGGTTTGCCGCCGCGAATGATAATCCGCTCTTCGGCTTCTTGAGGTCCTTGTTTCGCTGGTGGATCCAGTCTGGTTTTTTGTGGTGGTGTCATGTTCCCTGCCGCTTTGCTATTGTGTAGACTGATTTGCCGAGAAGCTTATTTTGCGCCTCTTTAAATACTCTACAACGGTCACGTAAATACAATGTTAAGCAGATCCTACAATCGATTTTGCTCTCTGTTACGTTTTAACCGCATGCAGTGCTGGTCTTGCTCTAGCTGATTGAAAACAGTTATAAAGTAGGATGTTAAAGTGCGGTAAACTCTGGCTGCCAAGGGGAATTTTCATGTCTTTTCGTCGCGTTTTTGCAGTGGTGCTGAGCTTCTTCTCGCTGGCAGTTTTACTTGACGGTTGCGTCATGTCTGAAGAAATGAAGCGCATCGAACTGGTAAAGCAATCGCAAAGTCGTAGAGCTGAAGCCGGTTCTACTAATCTGAACGGCGAACAATTATTTTTTCGCAGCTGCAATACCTGCCATCCCAGCGGTCGAGCTAACTTAGGACCGAGCCTCGAATCACTATCTGAACACTTCCCCGACGATGCCCAATTAAAAGCTTACATCCGCAAAGGCTCAGGCATTATGCCGCCTCAGCCCAAAGACGCAATCAACGAGCAGGAAATGGACAATCTGGTTGATTACTTAAGACACCTTACTTTCGACAAATAAATTGCCCGCTTTTTCAATCAACTATTGAACAATCAACATTTCCAAAAGCCAGATTACCACTGCCAAAAAGAGCAGCAGCATGACGATGCGCGAGAGCAGTGCCGGGCTGGAAAGAATGATCGGCTGAATAGGCAAATATTTGATGAACACTTTAGCGATACGATCGCGATCGGATAGATATATCGACGTGATAATCAAAGGCCAGAGCCGCTTTTCACCCATGACCGGGTGGTAAAGCACAAGGATAAGTTCAGGTGAAAGATATACTTTCTCTACCTGTTGCCAGTTAACAGTTTTACGCTGAGGCCAGTATGGTCCACGATATTTGATGCCGTGGCGGCTCAATTGCAAACTCGACGGTGTCAGATATGGCCGCAAACCGACCATGATAGAAAGGGCGGCGATGCCGAGAAAAAAGCCCTCGATATTGATCAAAAGCTTCCAGTCTTGGGCCAGTAGCAGGGGTGTCCAGCAATATTTCGCCAGGCCGAGGTAAGCAGAAGCAAGCACAAGACACATGAGCATTTCGCTCGGTTCTTTTTGTTCGACAAAATTATCCTGAGCCTCTCCTTCGGTGTCGGAAATGCCAATATCTGCGTAGGGATCATCTTCGTCGGTGGGCTGTGCCATAGAGCCTAGAGTAGCTTAATATGGAAGACAGTTACAAGTGGTAAAACCCGGTAAAATGCGGCTGTTTTAACTGAAGCCTTAATCAGCCGAACAGTTCTTTGCTGGCGATGCCGGCTCTCAAATTGACTTCGTCTTTGATCTCTGCCGATGCGCTGTTCAAATCTCCCACCCAATCGAGATCGGCCACCGCTTTATAAAAGTCAGAATCGAACGGGCGGGTGCGCACCACCACCGGCATGGGCACTGCATAACCTAGCACCAGTGCTTGTTGTTTCGGGTCCATCTGAGCCAAGACCGTGCGCAAGGTGCTGGAGCCGGACACTCCGGTAAATACAGCATCGATATCTTTATCGTCGTTCAGAAGTGCGGTCACTCTGGTGCCAATTTGACTGAGCACTTCCGGATCAATTCCTGAAGGTCTTTGATCGACAATTAAAAGGGTGACGAAATACTTGCGCATCTCTCTGGCGATAATACCGAATATGGTTTGTTTGGCCACCGCCGGCGAGAGGAATTTGTGCGCTTCCTCAATCACTATCATCAGCTTGCGTGGCGCTGGAACCCGCTCAGGATCACAGATGTAACGCTCTGACTGACGCACGTACTCGGCGTGAATGCGTCTGGTAATAATGTTGGTGGCAAGCATGTAAGAAAGCAAATTATTTTGCCGACCAAATTCGAGCACCACATGTTTGCCTGCGGCAATTTGATCGAGAATCTCTTCTATATAGTTATGACCAACCCGTGGTTTTAAATATGGTGTCTTCTGCACCACCGTATTGAGCCTGCGCTGTAGCGTTTTTAAAGAAGTAGGATGGCCTTTGAAGTTCTGGCAGAACTCTTCGATTTCGTCGCCGGACATATCGAGCAGGGTTGAAATCCAGTCGGCACCATTTTTCTCTTTAAAGATGTAAGCATTTTCCAGGGAAGCTTCAGTTAAGTTGAGCTCGTTTTTAAGCAGGTCGAGATCTTCGATTTCGATTTGGTTATAGCCAATGTTAAGTTCGCGGGCATCAGGAATGCCGCGCGCTCGCGAAGACTCTTTATCGAGTGAGAAGACCACAACCTGTGAGCCGAAAAGCTGCTTCAAGCCTTTGACACGCGGGGCCGTTTTGCTCTCAGACATGGCTTGCCAGCCGTATTCGTTGTGCATATCGAAAACCAGCACTGAAGCCAGATCTTTTTTGATGATGCCGCTTAAAAAGATGCGCGTTAAAAATGATTTGCCGGTACCTGACTTACCGAAAATTCCATTAGAGCGCTCAATAAAACGATTGAGATCAATGCAAACCGGCGTCTCCATATTGAGCGGACGGCCGATATTGAAATGAGCATTGTGCGGATTGCTTTCGTCTTCCTCACCAAAAACCAGAGCAAAATCTGCCGAGTCGGCTTCGTAGACAGGCGAAAAGTGTGAGGGAATAGTTTTTACCGGCCGCAGCTCACGGCCGTCGCCTTCACTATCGCCTTTGCCCTGTTCGAGCATCAACATCGGTTGCAACTTAACGGTGCCGAAAGTAGTGACACCAGACAGCACCGACATGAGAAAAGGATCGGTACGCGGCGGGTTGAGCAAAATGCTTTGATTGGCAGCAGAAAGCGTGACGTCGGTGAGCATGCTGAAAAAGCGCGAATTAGCGCCTTCTACCACAACAAATCGGCCGACGCGCAGGTCTTCGACACTTTGAGCGGTATCCAGCCTCATCTCCAGACCGGCTGAAAGCGAGCCCTGGATAATGATGCCCAGATAATTCAGCTCAGATTTTGGCATTGTCTATGGGCTAGACTTTAGGGTCAAAGCCAATCGCCGCAGCAAAAACATTGATGGCGCTGATGCGATCATCGCCCACATACTCTTCTCGTCTGACAATGTCGCTTTCGTCGGCGCCGCGATATTCAGTCAAAGTGTACACAATCGGCTCGTGCAGGCTCTTTTCTAAACGATAAAGATTGCCGTTCACACCGTCAGCCCCAATCAGACCCCAGACGCCGTCAAGCGCTTTAACAATGTCTTCCATGGTATGTGGCCACTGCGCTCGTGTAACTATCATTTTCATTCTCCCGACCCCATAAAATTTATTGGCAAGCATGACAATCAGTGATTAACCTGGACGTGCTGATCATATATCAATGATATGACTGCAAAGGTTAGCCTGAAGCGCTCAAGAATAAAAATTTGTCCGGAAAGGGACTTGAACCCTCAAGGCTTGCACCACACGCACCTCAAGCGTGCGCGTCTACCAATTCCGCCATCCGGACATTCCTCTACAACTGCTCACCGCCCAGATTGCTCTGGAGAACTTTCAAACCAAGAGCCAATTTTGAGGTATCGGCGGCCACTGGTCGAAAATTCAGGTGAATTTTTCAGTTCAGGATACTTGAGCCCTGGGGCCCAAGGTTCACTAGTTCATCACGTGCGTGCCGTCACTGTCAATACTGCGGAACTTTCGCCTGGCGCTTTGCGTCCTCTTAATCTGAGCTGTTTAAACCTGCCCAGCCCGGTGTAGAGGGGATTAAGCAACTATAGACGTCTGCACGATGAGCGTGAAGCCAGTAGCAGTCAGGGTTTTGATAGCAGAATTTATCTTCCCCATACATAAAATAGCTCAAACTGGGCATACAGAGAATAATTCGCGAAAAGTCCAGAACCGGGAATTTCACTTAATGATTGAAATGTTTGTATATGGAATTGCCTTCGACGGCCGCACAGGACAACCCATAGTTGTCTTGAACGATTCCACCAAGAGGCGAGCTCTACCCATATGGATTGGACCTTTCGAGGCTTCGGCTATTGACAAGGCGCTCAACAATCACAAACCCGAAAGGCCCATGACTCATGATTTGTTGCTCAACACCATCACTACTCTGGGGTACAAAGTCGACCGCATCGAAATCAACGAATTAGCCTCGAGCACTTATTTCGCCACGATTTTGATCAAAGTTAACGACCCGAGCCAGAAGCTCAACGAAACCAAGCCCCTAGACGCCAGGCCTTCTGACGCCATAGCTATCGCTCTGCGGGCCAAAGTGCCGATTTTCGTCTCGGCTCAGGTGGTGGCCGATGGCACCATCGCCGCTGACCATCAAAAAGACGAAGAAGAGGCCAAGCAATTCAAATCGTTCATTGACGGTTTGAAGGCTTCTGATTTTCACAAACCGGGCGGCGGACTGTCTGAATAGCGTAGAAAAGAATCTATCTACTGCGGCTGGGCCTTGCGCTTGTTATAGGTGACTGACTTTTCGCTGACAATCAGCCAGCGGCCGTCACTGTCTTGCTGTACGAACCAGGTCACCTTAATGCCGGCATGGCCACTGGAGCCGTGAAAAATTACTTCTACGGCCGGCTTGCCTGCACGCTCTGTCTTTTTAAATTTCGGATGGCCAAAGCTTTCTTCATTCTTTAAAGCACTGAGATGTTCGTCATTAAATGCGGCTACGATCTCTTTGGCCATGCCGTCACGATCAAGTTTTTGCCAGCGAATATCACCGCGCTCTCGCTCAACGCCTGCCTCGATAGTAGCGGCCGGTGAGTAAAGCTCAATCAATTTGGCATCACCGGTGAGATCAAGCCTTTTGTATCGTTCAAATACCTGCCGCGCTTCGGCAAATTCTTCCGCTCTGGTTTCCTTAACAACCTTTTCAACCGCATCGGCACCAAGTACTGGCACTGCAGTCACTGCACCACCGGCAATGCAAGCCAGCAGCAAGCATGAAAAAGCAGTAAAAATATTAGCGCTCAAATTGACTTTCATTATTAGCCTTTTCTTTTCAAAGCGGCACTGAGTGCAGTTTCTAGAGTTGCAATTTTGGCTTCCAGCTGCTTTTCTTTGTCAGACTGAATCTCTACCGCCAGCTTGGCATCTTGAGTTTGCCACTGCAATTGTTTCGCTTCTGTTTTAAGTTCTTTCGAGCGAATTTTCCAGATGCAAAAAACAGTGACGGCCCCGAGGGCGAAAAATTTAAGCACAATCAAGGCTAAAGGCAGTTGCAGTGCCGCACCGGCAATGGTGTAAGCAACTGTGATAGAGGTGGTGGTGGCAATAAAGAAAATTGTGAATAAAATCGAGATCGCTGCCAGAGCAATAAACAAATATTTGGGAAGCATAATTTGTCAGACCCTATTTTAGTTTTGACAGCAGGCGCTCAAAATCTTGAGGCAGCTCGGCTTGAAATTCTAACAGCAAATTCGATATCGGGTGGCGTAAGGTCAAACGAGCAGCATGGAGGGCATGGCCTACCAAACCCAGCTTGTGGCGGGCTTCGAGGCTACCTGAGCTTTTCTTATTGTAAACAACGTCACCGACCACCGGCAAATTAAGGCTGGCCATGTGAACCCTAATCTGGTGAGTACGGCCGGTCTCTAAGCGACACTCAAGCAGTGAATATTTTGTGAAGAACTTCACCACCTGATAATGAGTACGCGCCGACCGACCCCGTTCGCCGGCTTTGACAATAGTCATTTCTTTGCGTTTGACTGGGTGCCTGCCAATAGGTGCATCGATAGAACCACTCTCGGACGCAGCAACACCCTCAACCAGAGCCAGATAGACTCTTTTAGCTTCTTTATTTTGCAATTGTTGTGAAAGATTCTGGTGGGCCAGATCGGTTTTTGCCACCATAATCAGACCACTGGTATCTTTGTCGAGGCGGTGCACAATACCGGGGCGAATCACGCCACCGATAGATGACAGGCGACCCTGACAGTGATAAAGCACGGCGTTGACCAGGGTGCCGCTGCTCACACCCGCCCCCGGATGAGTGACCATGCCGGCCGCTTTATCAATAACCAGTAAGTGCTCATCTTCAAAAATTACATGCAGAGGAATATTTTCCGGCTGCGTCGCTAGCACCTCAGGTGGTGGCACAAGCACCAGCACAGCGTCTCCATCTTTTAGCTTTAAACTGGCCCTGGCACTGACGCCGTTCACAGTCACATGGCCTTCTTCGATTATTTTCTGCACCCGGGCCCGGCTGAACTCTGTATGCCCGGTCAAAAACTGATCAAGGCGATTGCGGTCGTATTGCGAAGCGCTATAAATTAGCTCTATCTGCCGTGCTTCGCCTTCATCGGCTGGAGCTTCGTCGAGCTCTTCGCCTTCAAGCATCTTTGGTTTTACCTTCTAAAAACAAAAACTGAATAATGATAAGCACCACGCCAGTGTCAATTAAAGCGTCGGCAACGTTGAAAACCGGAAAGGAGAAAAAAGAAAACTCAAGAAAATCAGTCACTCTTCCCTGGGTAAAGCGCTCATATAAATTGCCGCAAGAAGCGCCTACAATCAGGCCGGCACCAATGCGTTCAAGTATGGCCGGACGCTCCGCTTTATATAAGCGCACCAGTCCCCAGACTAGAAAACCTACTGTGTACAGACAAGCAACGGCAGTCATTAAGGGAGCTTGATCGCGCCCCAGAGAAAATGCCGCACCGGTGTTCATGGTCAAATTGAATTGCAGCAGTCCAGGCAGAAACGGTGCCATCCGCCCCTGGGTCAGATGAGCAAGAGCCCAAATTTTTGAAAGTCTATCCAGGATAAAGGCGATTGTGCCTGCACCAGCCATAATGGCCAGTTCATTTTTTGATTTCAGCCGAATCATCTTTAACTTCGGCTCCGGGCTTGGTTTCCACTTTGTTTGGGGAGCTGCCTTTGTCGTCGCTGTCGATTTTGACATCGACTGAATCAACAGATTTCTCTACTGCTTTTTCTCTGGCATTCTCTCTGGCTTTTTCCAGCGGTTTGTCTGCCGGTTTTTTCTCCAGATCGGCCACTTGCACTTCATCTTTAAGGGGCAAATGCTCAGGAATAACATTCATTCTGCGAGTTAAAAACGAAACGCCCATGACTGAAGTGCGCATCGGGTTAGTCAATATTACTGTGGCGGTCAGCAGCTCATTGCGATTTTCACCATTGGCGCCCATGACACGTTCGAGCACTGGTTGCTCTAAAGGGCGGGGGCTATCGGTAGGGGTAGGCTGTGGATAACGCAGGGGTTGACTGGTGATAGAACCGACAGCAAAAAGGCCCGGGGGCAAATTGACTTCCAGGCGGGCTGAATATTGCTTGCCGGCTTTGACTTGCTCTGGAGCGGTAAAGACCGCATTAAGTTGTTTGGCCAGACCAAAAGCGACTTTGACTTTTTCATAGTCGATGCGATCACCGACGATTTTCCAGGTAGTGCCGAAACGTTTTAAGTAAGTTTGACTTTCAGATAGAGACTGCAGCTCGCCTTTGCTGCCGATGCCGATTCCGGGCATATTTTTCTCGGTGGTGCCAGAGGCCATGTCACGCGATTCGACAGTGGCGTTGTGACCTTCAATTCTTATTTGCTTGGTCTTCGATACCGACTTGGCGTCAGGATATGTTTTCCAAAATTCTTGAGTCAATTTCTGCACGGCTTTTTTATCGAGGCCGTCATTGTTGATGTAGTCATCGGCATAATTGACCATGACGCCATCGAGGTTGTGTGCGTTCCACAGTGTTTCGATGTTGGCGAAAGTAGCTTCGATTTCTTTGCGCTCGCGCTCATGTTCTTTGTCATCACCGTCGATAGTGAATTCTGGGCTACCGAGAGTGACGGCCGCTGATGCCTCTAAGGCGAGAGCCGAAAGTGGTAGCGATGAAAGAATCAAAGCGCTGAGCACGGCAGTATTGGCGAGAAGCGAAACAGGAAAACGCGCGACGATGAGTTTCATATGTGGTATCACTGATGACCTAAATGGGGCTCAAAAACACAAATTTCTAGTGGGTAGACCAGAGCTTCGAACAATATTATAGCCACATGTTCTCTTTAGAACCGCTCTATCTGAGCAAGACTGAGACAAAACTTGCTTTTCCGGCAAAAGAGAAGGAGACCGAAAGCCCCCTTCTCTTCTTACAGTTAGCCAGACTTGCTGATTTAAACAGCAACCAGCAACTGATTCATCAAATCGATATTTTCTTTAATCGACTTGGCGGAGGCATTGAGCGCGTCTTGCTCGTCTTTGTTCAGCTTCAAGTCGACGATTTTCTTCAGGCCTTCTTTACCCAATACGCATGGCAGGCCGATGTAGACATCCTTCAGGCCATAAGCGCCATCTGCCTGGACGCAGCATGGCAGCAAGCGATTCTGGTCTTTCAAAATCGCTTCGACCATTTGCACTACAGAGCGGCCTGGAGCGTAATAAGCGCTGCCGGTTTTGAGCAAGTTTACGATTTCGGCGCCGCCATTTTGGGTGCGCTTGGTCATTTCGTCAATTTTAGCCTGAGGCAAGAATTCAGATATCGGAATGCCGTTGACGGTGGCAAAGCGAGTCAGTGGCACCATCAAGTCGCCGTGTCCGCCAAGAACCATAGCGCGAACGTCTTGTACCGAGAAACCGGTTTCCATGGCGATGAAAGCCTGGAAGCGAGCCGAGTCGAGCACGCCGGCCATGCCGATAACGCGTGAAGCAGGCAATTTGGTGGTCTTCCAGGTGAGGTAAGTCATCACGTCAAGCGGATTGGAAACTGTGATAAAAATGGCATCAGGTGAGTGTTTAATCGCCTCTTTAGCTACGCCTTGAACGATGTTGGCGTTGATTTTGAGCAGTTCATCGCGCGACATGCCTGGCTTTCTGGCGATACCGGCGGTAATAACAACAATGTCAGAACCTTTAGTGGCGGCATAATCATTCGAACCAATCACTTCGCAATCATGGCTAGTGATAGGCGCTGCTTGCATCATGTCGAGAGCCTTACCCTGGGGCATGCCTTCCACAACATCAACCAGGCAAACATCTGCAATATCTCTATCTGCCAGATACTGGGCCACGGTGGCGCCTACAAATCCGGCTCCTACAACTGTAACTTTGCTCACGAGCATGTCCTCCGACCACAAACAAACGGTACGACCAGAGACTGAGGTTAGCACGGGGTCGGCCATTTTCTGGCCGAGCTTAAGCTAGGCTTCATAAGTAAGTAGGGAGGTAGTTGAAAACGGGGCCGAAAGTGGCGCAAGTACGCACTAAGAACGCTGTAAGTACGCCGTAAGTACGCTGTAAGTACGCTGTAAGTCCGCGGTAGTTACTAGTGAAATCACGGTACATATTTTTTACGACTCTAAACTAGAATGTAATTATGGATGTTGGCAGGCAAGAGGCGCGATGGGCAAACCGAAAATAGTTGCCAGGGGGAAAACAGGCTTAATTGCCCGGCCTTCCTGCTTGGCAATGGCGGCTGCACTGGCGCTTACTGTAATTCCTGCGCTTCTGCCCCTCTCGCTTTCAGCCGGAGCCCGGGTAGCAGCAGTAGCAGCAGACAGTGACGATAAGTCTGGCAACAAATTTGTCGGCAAGGCAGAAATTAAGGCAGAACCGGTATTCAAGCCCGATGTGCCCAAACTCGACTCGCTTGATGAACCAGACCGTTCCACCCTTAAAGGAACTGTCGAGCATCGCTCGGCAAAAATTGCGCCACCGCCCCGGCGACCGAAAAAGCTTTCCGCCACTGCCGCAAAACCGGCTGATAATCCGCTGAGCGGCATGTTGCGGGCTCAAAAAGATAAAGAACGAGCGATTAAACTGAAGGCCCAGAACCAGGCCTTTGAACTCAAAGAAGAGTTCACCATTCCGCAATCAATAGGTATTATCGGAGTCAAATTCTTTAAACCAATCGACGGGCCAGCGGTAATCAACACGGTCTTCAGCGGCACTCCGGCGGCTAAAGCCGGCATGCAAGTGAACGACATGATTGTGGCGGTCGACGGCGTACCCACGCGCAATTTAAGCAAAGACCAGTGTTATGACCTGATTGTTGGCTCACCTGACACACCCATTACAGTCTCGGTGATGCGCCGCACCAATTTTGGCGTCAAGCAAATGATGCGCATGGACTTCAACGACATACCAGACCCCATGGTGCGGCGGGATTATCTCAATAGTCTTTAATTCGCCATCTTGGCAATCTTGGCAACAGTTGCCCTTTCATAATGAAGCTGGGCGAATGCTAAACTTGAGTCAATGAAATTATGTTTTGATGCCACCAAATTTGGTTGCGGATTAGATGGAGCTATCGAGCTGGCGAATGCCAAAAGCATTAAAGCCGTGGAGTTTTCCTTTGCTCCTTTCGCGCCTGCCAAGGCCAATAAAAAAGCGGATGACAAGGAGAAAAAGTATTTTCAAGCAGCTGGCCAGGCTGCTTTAGAAAAAGACGTAGAATTCGCCTGTCTCAATTTAGATTTTTGTCTTGATGCCGGCGATAAAAAATCGGTCAAAGAATTTTTGCCCATGATTGAAAAACTGGCCGACGTGGCCGGCAATCTCGGCTGCAAAAAAGTATCGTTTTTCCTCAAACCGCACAGCGACGACAATTGGGTCGAAAAGTTTGCCGAACTTTATCCGGCCTTGCAAACAAGCCTGGCAGCCTTAAATGTGTCTCCACTGCTGCGCCTATCCACCCCTACCGAATATCGCGGCGTCAGTTTGAAAAAATGGCGGGCCATGGATCCGCAAGAGTGGCGCAGTCTGATTTCTTCTTGCCCCGGTCTCGGTCTGATTTATTCACCCGCCGATTGCCTCTGGCAGGGCATTGAATATCTGGCCAATCTTTCTGCTTTCGCTACCGCCATCGATCATGTGGTGGCACACGACGTAGAAATCAACCGCACGATTCTCTCCGACAGCGGCACTTTCGGACCATTGTGGTGGAATTATCGGCTGGCCGGAAAAGGGCACGTAGACTGGCGTCAGGTGATAGAAGCTCTAAAACTGTATGGTTACACGGGCAGCTTTTCCATGCAATTTGATGATGAATTTTTAGGCGACGACGAACTATCTCTCGACCAGGCGCTGGACGAATCGAAACGCCACTTTGGCCGTCTTTTAAGAGGATAACAATGTCGTCGTCGCCGGAGCTTTTGCTCTATTTGCACACTCACTGGGATAGAGAATGGTACTGGAGTTTTGGTGCTTACCGCACTCAGCTGATACAGGTTGTCTTATCGATTCTTGAAAAACTGGAAAGTGGTGAGCTGGCCAATTTCATGCTCGACGGCCAGACCTGTTTGCTCGAAGATCTTGAAGAAATGGTGCCGGGCGTGCGCCCTCGCATTAACTCTCTGGTGCAGCAAAACAAACTGTCTATCGGCCCCTGGTACGTTCTGGCCGATCAACTTTTAGTAGGCGGCGAAAGCCTGGTGCGCAATTTAGCCTATGGCATCAAAGTCAGCCAGGAAGCCGGTAAAGCTGCCCTGATTGGTTACTGCCCCGATACCTTTGGTCACAGCGCCGATCTGCCGCGCATTTTAAAAGGCTTTGGCATAGACAATGCCGTGGTCTGGCGCGGAGTTCCTCTGATGACTAGCGGCCCACTTTTTCTCTGGCAAAGTGTCGACGGTTCAGAAGTTCTCACCTGTCAACTGGCGCGCGGATACTATCAGACCGCCTTTCACGAAGAACTGAGCGACAAGCAAATGTGCGACTACTTGCTTAGCTTTGTCGCCGATAATGCTCTGACGTACTCCTCTGAAATGAAAGCAGCACTGATACCAGTAGGAGGTGATCACCTGCGCCCACCGCCCGAATACAAACCGCAATTGCGTGATGCCCTGGCTCTGGCTAATAGTTCTAATCGGCCTAATGGTTCCAATGGCGACAGAAAAATCAGTGCCACCACAATCAGTCTCGAACAATTTTTTGAGAAAGCTAAAAAAAATCTGGCAGCAGATTTAAGCCCGCTGCAATTGGTGCAGGGTGAATTGCGCGACAATGCCGCGGCTTTTTCTTGCGAACGAGCTTATATGCTGGCCGGCGTGCTTTCTACCAGGCTCTATCTCAAGCGCCAAAATCGCCTGCTCGAACACGCCTTGCTTAAAAAAATCGAACCGCTACGGGCCATGACTGCTCTGGCAAATATTATCGCCTACCCGCAGCACGAGCTCGATTACAGCTGGAAACTGCTACTCAAGAATCATCCTCACGACAGCATTTGCGGTTGCAGCATTGATGAAGTGCACGATGAGATGCAAGCCCGCAGCAAGAGTTTAAATGGCCAACTGGCTGTGCTTTATCGCCAGGCCCAAGAAGCTTTGATCAAAACCATAGTGCCAGAATTAAAAACAGCACGCCTTGGTTTAAACGCCATGACCGTTATGGACCCGAGTGAAAAACCGAACACACTGGTTACTGTTAACAGCGGCGGAACCAAAGTTTCAATGCCCGTAGCCATTCGGTTAGCCATGCTCGAAGGCGAAAGCTCGGCCATACCTGACGGCCTGCAAGTAGTGCGCAAAGAAAAAGCGACAGAAGCATTTTTAGAATTGTCTGGCGTGCCACTGTTTAAAAATATCGAATTGATTGACGCTTTTGTTTACGCTGAGAATATGGCACCTTTTTCGATTACCCATTTAAAATCGGCCAGTTCGGTTTTCGACCCCAAATCACAGGCAGCCTGTAAAATCAAAACTGGCCAGAACATTGCTTTTGATGGCATCGCTCTGAGCAATCAGTTCTTCTCGGTTTATATCGACAAAAAAGGCCACCTGCTGGTTAAAGAAACCATAGCCGACGCTGAGCCCATTGTGCACAAACTCGGTCATCGCCTGATTGATACCGGTGATGGTGGCGACACTTATAATTACGATCCAATTGCTCTAGATCAGCCCATCGAAGCGAAAGTAACAGCCGTCAGTGCCGGCCTGAGCGGGCCTCTGGTGGCATCAATTTTTGTGCAGTACAAAATCGATTTACCTCAGGGCTTAAAAGAAGGTAAAAACCCCGGTCAGCAAAGGCGTAAAGGCGAGCCCGAAAGTGCGCCCGCTCTTATTAATTTGAAACGCAGCAATAAGACGATCACACACAAAATTGTCAGCGAAATAACTTTAAAAACAAATGTTCCTGTTGTTTATTTCGATACTCGTTTCAAAAACAAAGCCACTGATCACAGGCTGGAAGTAGTTTTTTCTACGGCGCAAAAGCTCACTCGAACATTCAGCGAGAATCATTACAGCGTCATTGAAAGGCCAGTGGCGAGAAAAGCTGCGCTGAACCCCGTTTATGCTGCAGAAGCTTTCGTTCCTCTGGGTCATGAAGGCACACTTAATCGTTTTCCCTGCCAGCGCTTTTTTGTCGCCGACAATCATTGCTTCTTCAATACCGGTTTGCCTGAATATGGTGCCGCCGGTAGTGACGTCTCTATCACTTTGCTGCGAGCAGTGAGCTATCTTTCACGTAACCGCCTGCGCACCCGCGGCGGAGGTGCCGGCCCTAATATTGCCACTCCTGGCGCCAATTGTCTGGGTAAAAATCACCTTTCATACGGTTGGGCTCCGCTCAAACAATCGCCAAAAGGAGACGGTAATTTTAGCCAGGCCTATGACCTGGCCGAATTATACGAAGAGCCGCTCACGGCTTTTCTCGTACCGACAGTAGCTAAAAATGAAAAGAATGACAAAACCAGTGTCCTGGGTCAGAGTTTCTTTGCCCTCGATAACGATGCTGTCAAAATCATGGCTTCATTTATAGATGAAGCGGGCAAAATGACTTTGAGGCTGCTAAACGTGTCTAATGCCGAACAGTCCGCTAATCTGCAAGGCGCAAAGCGCATAAGCCTCCATCAGCTCGACGGCACAGGCAAAGTCGATATGAACGCTACACTCACCCTTAAATTTAAACCATGGCAACTGCTTACAGTAAAAATTCTTGAACCGGCTCGAAAATCATGATTTTCAAAAAACAAATCGTCATCAGCTTAGCTTTGTTATTGTTCAGCGCCCCGCTGGCACATGCTGCCGGACGCGGCGCTTATCCTGATT
Organism: Candidatus Obscuribacter sp.; assembly: GCA_021772135.1. GTDB lineage: Bacteria > Cyanobacteriota > Vampirovibrionia > Obscuribacterales > Obscuribacteraceae. Next base: position 20,562 of record JADYXQ010000115.1, on the reverse strand, counting down.
CTAATTTGCCCGAAGAAGGTCAAAAAGCATTGCAGCGCGCCGTCAGCGCTATGAAATCAAAAAATTATGCCAAGGCTCAAGAAGCGGTGGAATCTGCCGCCGCTTCGGCCACAGACACGCAGGGCTGTTTGTTCATTATCGAAACTCTCAATTCATTTGGTGGCACGGCCAACAAACCGAAACGGCCGGCAGTAGAAAAAGCACTGACTTTCGCCACGACCAGCGATGAAATTTTGGCCGTGGCCAAGCACGCCAGAGAATGCGAAATGTACGATGTTGCGAAGCATACTATCGACAAACTGGTGGCCTCATCGAATTCATTTACTGATTTGATGGCGGTGGCACACCAGGCGCATGACGCAGCCATGGCTGATTCGGTACATCTCGCTTTACAAAAAGCCTACAGCACAATTAGCAACGAACCAGACGCTTTAGACTTTATTCGTCAATCGCACAGTCTGGGAATTGACCACCTCTGCCAAAAAGCCACCAAAGATTTAATTGAAGACCAGACAACAGCGGTTGAACTGGTCGCTTTAGCCAATAAGCTCGAACCCATCGGTCTGCCTCACCTGGTGCGTGAAGCACTGGTGCGGGCACTGGACAAATCTAAAACAGTAAGCGATTACGTAGCCATTTTTGAAGCTGCCAAACACTTCGAATATGCAGACATTGTCAAAGTAGCAACTTATCGCGGCCGCAAATTGGCGATTATCAACAAAATAAAGAATCAAGCGGAAAATACACCAGAAGCATTGGCTGATCAAAGACGGAAAACCAAAGATGAAGTCAACCGCGCCACTCTGGCCAAACCCAGCGGCTTCTAATGTCAGATCAAGCCCCGGCGCCGGAGAGTAAAGCCGCACCCTTTCTGCCTAATGTGGGCGACTTGCTCTTTGTGGGAGTTTGCCAGCTTTTACTTTTCATGCGGCCCACTTTTATTTTCAGCGACGGATCAACCGGTTGGCATCTAGCCACCGGTTTTAAAATTTTGCATGACCAAGCCATTCCTCATCATGATTTCTTGTCGTACACATTTCCCGGCAAAGATTGGGTTGCCTACGAGTGGTTCTCTGATTTACTCATGGCTGCACTGGTGCAGTTGGGCGGCCTCAATCTACTGGCGGTGGCGGTCACCATCGCTCTGGCCTCGCTAACGCTCGCCCTCTATCAAAGAGTCAGAGAGGCTGGAAGCAATTTCCTCCTCGCCCTCTTTTTCTCCGTCTTCGGTTTGCTTACTGCCGCCATTCACTGGTTGGTGCGACCACATATTTTTACTTTCTGGGGCGTTTATCTATTTACCACCAGACTGGAATCTTTTTACAGCGGCAAGCGCAGCTTCAAGTGGCTTGCAGCCTGGCTTTTACCCTACATGGTGCTCTGGGTCAATTGTCACCCGGCATTTTTGTTGGCCTTTGCCATCACCGGACTTTACTTGCTCATTATTTTGCTGCGCGCTTTCACTGCCGACAATCAAGAACTGCGACGGGCAAAGTTCAAACAGTCAACACAATTGGGCCTTTTATTGGCGCTTTTGCTGCTGGTTAGCTTTACTAACCCTTATGGCTTGGCGCTTTATCATTATATTGGCGAATATCTGCATGGCACCAGTATTCTTGCGCAAACCGATGAATTCAAACCACCAAATTTTCTGATCAATTTTCACGCTTATTGCCTGGCAATACTAATGTCGTGCTTTGCTGTGGGCCTGTGGTTCGGCAGAAAGAAGATCAGTTTGACTGCCCTAGCCCTAACAATCGTCTTCGGTTATCTGGCACTATCAGCAGTGCGCCACTTGCCTCTTTTTGTCATTGTCATATTGCCTGTGCTGGGAGTTTTGTATAGCGGTTTTCAACTCAATGCCGCCAAAGCTCCGGCTTTTCTTAAAACTTTCGTTAGTGGAGCCCAGGGTTTTGACGGCGAAGAAAAAAAATCAAATATGCATTTGCTGCCATGGATTTATTCCATTATTATGATCGTCATCGCCCTGGCCACTCCGCGTCAGGGGGCGGATGCCATTCTCAAAGCCGGCTTCGACGACAAACTGACCCCAAGCAAAACTCTAGAATATATTGCCACCAATAAAATGCCCGCTGCCGGCGGTTTTAATTTCGATAACTGGGGCGGCGTGATTAAATACAAACTCGACATGCCGGTTTATATTGATGACCGCGCGGACTTCTACGGCGAGAAATTTTATGGTGAATACGGCACCATTTGCGAGACCAGGCCGGGCTGGCAGCAGCTTCTGGAGTTACGAAAAATCAGTTGGATCCTTTTTCCTAAAGATTCGAATTTGATCAAAGAACTAAAAGAGCGCAAAGATTGGAGTATTGCCTGTGAAGATGCTGCAGCCACACTGATGGTTAAAATCACAAAAAACTGAGTCTGAGATTTGAAATATTTTTACTGGAGGAGCAATGTCACGTCGAGTACTTTTATATGTGGCCAGCAGTCTGGACGGTTATATCGCCCGTGAAGATGGTGCTGTAGACTGGCTTTTTGACCCTTATGCCCACGGTTACGAATATTTTTACGAAGACATCGATACCGTGATCATGGGTCGCAAAACTTATGATCAAGCTAAGACTTTTGAAGAAGCGCCATATTCGTCAAAGCGAGCCATCGTCTTTTCACGCATGTCCACACTACCGCCATATGAGGGGCTGGAATACACTACCCATCCACCGGAAGTGGTAGTGAAAGAACTGAAGGAAGAAGAAGGCGGAATGATCTGGCTCGTGGGCGGACGCGAAATCAGCGAACTGCTGATTGCCCACGAACTGGTGGATGAACTGATAATTTCTGTGCACCCGAAAATACTTGTGAAAGGCATTCCGCTGGTGTCGTCGATGGAAGCGCAGTGCGATTTAAAACTGATCACTTATGAAGTCTTTAAAAGCGGTCTGGTTCAACTGCGCTACGAAATTTTGAAACAAGATAAAAACCTGGAAGCGACGCTGGCAAAGGCAGAGCCCAAAACTAAAACCAGAACAAAGGGCAAAAAGAAAGCCGCCTAGCAAAAGGAAACTATCTGAGCAAAAACCAACTGGCGGCCGCAAGCCTACTCCGCGCCTGCTGCGGCATGATCTTTACGCTACTTGACTTGATACTGGCAGGGCTTATGTACAAACTCTATCTAGGTTTTTCCGAGCCCTGGCAAGCGCCACAGATAACAAAAGCGCCAGGCACTTAAAAGTAGAAAATCAGGTCTTCAGGGAATAATCGAAATAGCGATAGGTCTGAGGAAGCATCGTTGTCTAATAATCAATTGACGACCTTAATCGGTGCTGCTTTTCCCATTCTATCTCTGGCTATCTGGGGGCTGGCATACAAATTTGCCGGAAAAGGCGCACCCAGCATTGGAGATGATTTGCGCGAACTGGCTACAGAATCGCTGCATTTTCTCAAAACTCAGTGGTTCTTCTTAGCCGTTTGCACAGGCGGCAGCGCCGTTTCTGCCTGCCAGCATTCCGGTTCGTTTGAAATTCCGCCTACTTATGTAATAGTCTCATCGTTTTTCTTCGCCATAGTGCCGATCCTGAAACTGTTCTACGTTTCTTACCTGGCCATTCCGCGTAATCCGGCTCTGGTGGCAAGCATTGGTGTAATGACCATGGTTTTCTACATGATTGGTGAATACATTCAAAATATGTTGATTCTCCTGGGCTTCGTGCTGCTGATTTTCCCGGGCCTGTACGTCATGGCCAGAACCAGTTTGTTTTTACCGATTTATGCTGTAGAAGGTCATAGACCTCTGCAAGCGCTCGAGCGCAGCTGGGCCATAACAAACGGTAAATTCTGGCAAGTGTGCCTTTATCTGGGGCCTGTGGTTTTTGTGGTCTTGATGGCGCATTGGCTTCCTTTTGCCGCCTCTTTTATGCAGCCAAATATTGCCGCACGACCGTTCGTAGCAGTGTTCAGCGCAGTGTGCGGAATGAGTTTCATTTTGCTCGATATAATGCTGGCTGGACTTATGTACAAACTCTATCTGCGCTTTAACGAAAAAGTTTAGACCCTCGAAGCGTTAGCCCATAGATTGCCACATATTTTCCCTATGCTGACTTTGTCGGCACAGGTTGGAGAAAACGCAATGTCTAGGGATCACGCACACAGAAGTCATTCACATGCGAGCGAAGCAGCGCCCAATCCCAAAGCATTCGCTAAGGCCCTCGCCGACGTCAATGAAAAGGTTGATAGACCATTTTTATCTATCGACAAAGACGGCCACAGTCGCGGCGACCTGACCATAGTAGGTTTCGACAAATGCGGCGGCCTGATTATGAAAGATAAGAACAACGAGCTCTTTGATCCTCGCGTCAATTTGAAAAACGGCATTCTTGAAATTACCAGACCACTGGTAATTCCCAAAGCAGCACCTGCCGAATCCAAACTCGAGTTCTAAGGCTGCGCTCAAATCGCCGTAAGCGGCCCTAGAAGCAAGAGTAAAAAGACCTTGGCTTTCAGCGCCCGGTTATCGTCACCAGATATGGTGACGACGAAATTATCAGGTGTCGATTGGGCAACTGAAAATTCGGCCGGCTCTTTGAAATCGCTCAACTCGCGCCGCAACATATCTGGCGCTGTTTTTTCAGAGCTGTGAACAGTTGCTTTAAGCTCGCCGCTGCCGCTCACGACCTCAACTACGGTAGTGCCGCTGGCAGCAAGTTCTTGCAGCTGCCGCATGAATTTATCGCCACTCTCTTTGGGTACGACACTGGTGTCGAGTACCTGCCAGAGCGGGGCACTGCCGCTGATACCACGCAGAAGTGATTTGAGACGCTCAGGTATAAAACTCAAATCACTATCGACGGCGTTGATAGGCTCTCCGGCGCCGGCAGCTTTAAAACGAATGCGCTTAGAAGCATGATGCTCTTTTGCTTGTGTAGTAAGCAAAACATGGCTGGAATCAAGGCCCAGCACATGCCAGGTTTTGCCATCGCTTCGCCAGCTGTTCTCGCCGCCCGTTTCAGAATGAGAATCGGCGTGTTCAATTTTGCTCAACTCTCTGAGCAAATTGCTATTTGGTTTTTCAAAAGTAAGAATGCAATTTTTACCAAGACCGGCAGCATCTACTTCAATATCAAAAACTGTCTGCACAATTTTGTTCTTTTGCAAAATCGAATAGACAGATGGTGGGGCGTCCATCACTGGCAGCAGAAATGGCATAACCAGAGCAGCGGGAGCCGCTCCAAGAGGTGAATCTCCAGCTGCGGCACGGTCGACCGGCAGTGATACCGCCACATTGGCAGCAGCAACACAGGCCGCTTTATTGAGATTGAGCCAGCTTAAAACCTTTGTTTGTTCGTCACTCAAATTAAGCTTCGAACTGACCATTTCGATTTCGGGTGCCGTGGGCACGGCTTTAGATTTCTTGGCCTGAACAACCGCCACTGAAGCCAGTGAAGTCACAAGCAGCGTCAGCGAAAGGGCAACTGCGAAATGCCTTTTAAGCTTGCTATATTTTTTTGCGTTTGTGGACAAATGCCTTACCTGGAAGCTTCGAAGTTTAGATTGAAAGGTTCCATTTTTGAACTGTCACTATTGGTCAGGGCGACTTCATCGCCAACGGTTTCAAAAGAAAAATCGTCAACCCATGCCTCACCTGAACCGGTCAGCATCAGACCAAAATCAATAAAAGTCGATGACTCAGGCACCTCGACAACAATTTTGTACTGCGTCCAGTCGGTGACGTCGAGAATCGGACGGTCTTCCATATTGTCGAAGCAATTAGGCTTATTGCTAGTACTCGTCCAATCGCCGGCGATGCGCAACCAGAGCTGTACTTTGCCGCCGTTACAATTGCTCTTCACCCAGGCAGACATGCGTAGTCTTTTGCCCAAATAAGGCGTGGGTGAAAAACCCTGACTGAGATAGGCAAGCGGCCTTGGTTCATCAACCACCGAGCGCAGATAGACGCAGCGCGTGCCGCTGTGTTTCACTTTTTCATCAATCCCGGCGTCGTAGTCTTCACCGTTAGCTGAGCTAAAAGTCCATCCGGGAGGCAATTGTATCTTCTTAACTTTTTTCATCAAACACTCGTAAATACTCAGCTAATATCAAACCACAATGTTGCCCCTGTAAAACCTTGTCAGGAGCGGAATTAGTCATTAATCTGCGCCAGCTTCAGGGGCATTGCCGGGAGGCGCCTCGGGATCACCATAAGGATCGTGAAAAACAATGGAAAACGCCTGCTTAGCTATTTTATAGACAGGCGGCTTGCGCAGGTTGGAAAGGGCAATCACGGCACAATTAGATTGAGGCAAGAGAATAATCGTGGAAGCCACACCGGGCGTACCGCCATTCATGGCCAATTTGTGTTGACCTTCTGGTGTTTTGGTCGAACTCCAGCCAAAAGCCCAGGGATCTGGTTGCCCATTACTGAGCGGAGGCCGTAAGTTCCAGAGAGTTAGATATTGCGGCGGGGACAACATTTTCTGTTGCAGCATGCCAAGCGCATACTTAATCAGGTCGTTTTGAGTACTGGCCAACATTCCAGCAGAAAAAGAGACTGCCGGATTTTTGTAGTCAAAAGCACGTAGTGGTCCAGCGCCCTGATTGTCACCGTACCCTTGAGCAACTCGTCCAGTGTCACAGAGCAAGAAAGTGGTGGCAGTACTGCTCATGCCCAGAGGATCCAAGATGGTTTCTTTAACTACATCAAGATAATCTCGGCGGGTTACCTTTTCGATAACCGAGCCTAATAAGCGATAACTAAAATTCGAGTAGTGAAATTCTGAGCCTGGTTGTGAAGTCAGAGGCGTATTGACAAGAATAGGTAATTGCTCTTTCCACAAGACCTCTCTAGAAAGCTCAGAAGGAACGCCTGCGGTCATTGAGGCAAGCTGGCGAATAGTAAGGCTCTGATAAGGCGGAGTTAAATCTGAGAGATATTTGCTGAGCGGATCGTCAAGATTGATCAAGCCTTTATCAACTAACGACAACAATGAGATCGCCGTAAAAGTTTTTGTCAAAGAAGCTAAACCAAATACGGTATCACCATCAACTGGCCGTCTATTTTGTAAATCGGCGAAACCGTAATATTTCTGAAGCACCACCTCTCCATTAATAATCACGGCCAGGGCGTATCCAGGCACATTGAGCTGAGCCACCTCAGCTGCTGCCATTTGGTCAACCCTAACCAATTTTTCCTTGATTGCTTCGGGCAGCCTGTCTACCGGCAACCGCTGAACGGGTATCTGTCCTGCTAAATTCCCCGGCCGCAATTGAGCCAGCGCTGGATTAGCGTTAGACAGAAGCAAAATCGCAGCCAGTGCCAACTTAGTTCCCATGCTTAGACTCCAGTGCCGACTATAGCCAGCATCCATTAATGAATTCATTGAATAAAAATCTTCGAAAGCTAAAACACCGGTCTATTTTACCGAATATTTCTCAATGCATCATTCTCAGCGGCAAACGATAACGGATGGCCTCTCCGACATGTTCTGCCGTGATGTTTTCACAATCTCCGAGATCGGCAATAGTGCGAGAGAGCCTCAGAATACGGTCGTAGGCCCGGGCAGAAAGACTATATTGCGCAACGGCCCTGGCCAATAGCTCTTTGGTTTTAGAATCTATCTGACAAAACCGATTTAAATCGCGCTGACCAAAAGTGCCGTTAAAGTGAAATCCACCGACAGCGGTGCGCGATTTGTTACGCAGTCGCTGCCGATCTACGGCTAGTTCGACTCTGCGCTTTATTGAAGCCGAGCTCTCTTCATTGATATTGCCTGTCAGTTCATTGACAGACAGGCGAGAAACTTCAACTTGCAAATCGATGCGATCTAAAAACGGCCCAGAAAGTCGGCTCCAATATCTCTCTGCCTGTGACGATGTGCAATAACAGTGTTTAACCGGGTCGCCACGAAATCCGCAGGGGCAGGGGTTGCAGGCCGCCACCAGAGTGAATGAGGCTGGATAGGTCAAAGTCTGGCCCGCCCGAGAAATCATTACCTGGCGAGTCTCCAGCGGCTGCCGCAAATTTTCCAGATGACCTCGGGGAAATTCGGTCAATTCATCGAGAAAAAGCACTCCTAAATGACTGAGTGAAATTTCGCCTGGCTTAGGATGAGCACCCCCGCCCACAAGACCAACGGCAGAGGCTGTGTGGTGAGGGCTGCGAAATGGCCTTTCGGCCACAATTTTTTCTCTTTCTGTGAGCAGGCCGGCCACACTCCACAATTTTGTCAGCTCGATCGCTTCATCAAATTCAAGAGGCGGCATGATGCTCGGTAACCGTTCGGCCAACATCGACTTGCCTGAGCCGGGAGAGCCCACCATCATAATATTGTGTTTGCCTGCTGCGGCAATTTCAAGGCCGCGCTTGGTTTGAGACTGGCCTTTAACATCGCGAAAATCTTTATGATGCACAATGCGAGAAGCAGCTCGAGAAAACTGACTGCGACTGGTGCCACTATATGTAGTGCCGTTCTCCAGATTTTCGGCTATTTTAAATACCTGCATTAGATGCGAAACCGGATAAACTTTCAGTCCTTCAACCAGGGCGGCCTCCTCGGCATTTCCTTCAGGCACAACAATGCCTTTGGCCCCAGCGCGCCTCGCTGCCACAGCAATTGGTAGAACACCAGAGACCGGCCGTACCGAGCCGCTCAGCGACAGCTCGCCCACAAACCAAAAGTCAGCGACATTTTCAAATGGCATAAGACCGGTGGCGGCCAAAATACCAGTGGCAATCGGCAAGTCGTAGGCCGGCCCTTCTTTGCGGATATGGCAAGGGGCGAGATTGACCACCCATTTTTTACCGGGAGGAATGAAGAAGGAGCAAGCCTTTATGGCCGCTTTGACCCTCTCTTGTGCCTCTTTGACTGAGGCGTCGGGCAACCCTACTACGCTTATAGTGCCAAGACCCTGGCAGCAATCAACTTCTACTTCTATCGGATGGGCGTCTACGCCCAGCACGGCACCAGAAAAAACACGTGCAAACATAAAATACCTCACTTAATTGCTCAAAATTGCCCATACTAGTAGCAACGGAATTCGAGGCAATAAAGTTCAATTTTCAGTGAGGTTTTTGCAAACTATTTTTTCGACTGACTTTTTGCGGCAGGCTTAGGCAGCGGAGCATTTTCAATCTTTGTCAGCACAACGCGGGCTTCCTGGTTCTCAGGATGCTTATCAAGAATCTTATTCAACTCAGCGATTGCTTCCGCCCTCTGACCTTTAGAATTTAAAGCTGACGCTAAACCAATGCGAGCATCATAATTTTCAGGTTCAATTTCAAGGGCCTTACTCTCTTCTTTGATCTGTCCGTCAATGTCACCAGATAAGCCGAGAACAAGAGCGAGCTTGTGGTGATTCTTGTCGCTGTGGGCGTCATATTTACAGGCGCTGCGATAAGCATCTATGGCTGTAGGCAAATTACCGAGCCCCAGGGCCGACTCGGCCAGGGCGCAGTAGGCGCGGGGTTCAGTAGAATCAAGAGCGATCGCTGCCTTGGCTTCGTTAAAGGCTGGTTCGAACATTGATTTTTTAGCGAGCGCTTCAGAAAGCACATAATGAGCAATAGCGTTTTTAGGATCCACTTCGATGGCCGTTTTCAAAGTGGCAATGGCCTCGTCATATTTTCCCAGTTCGTTTTCGATCACGCCCAAATTGTTCAGAGCAGTAGGACTTTTGGGTTCGCTTAAAAGCGCCTCGCGATATTCGTGCTCGGCTTTTTCGTATTCGCTCATTTTGAAATATTCGTTGCCGCGAATAAGGAAAGATGCGGCTGTGGGCCGAATATGCTGGCAGGCAGGCAAGGCGCCAATGGCAAACAACACGACGCTCAGAGCGGTCGCATTTTTTGCCGCCACTCTAATTTTTCTACTGCTAATCGTCGTTGTCATAATTTTACCGGCGCTCTATAGCACTGATTTTATTTTGCAATATCTGCGCATTCTTGAGGCGATTCGCTTTTGCTTGCTTGAGAACCGGCGGCGACTTTGGCTTTCGGCGGTTCGTTTAAAACGGCCAGCTCTTTCAATTGCTCAGGCGATGCCAGTGAAGGCGCGCCGGTCATGGGGCAAGCACCAGATTGCGTTTTTGGAAAAGCAATTACGTCACGAATCGATTTGCACCCGCAAAGCAACATGATGATGCGATCGAGACCAAGGGCGATGCCACCATGGGGAGGGGCACCTGATTCAAGTGCTTCTAACAAGAAACCAAACTTCTCAGTGGCGGTTTCGCTATCTAAGCCGATGGCGGCAAAGGCTCTTGACTGCAGTTCCTGGCTGTGAATACGAATAGATCCACCACCGATTTCGCAACCGTTATAAACGATATCGTAAGCTCTGGCTCGAGCTTTTTCTGGCGCGCTTTCCAGGCTTTCCAGATCTTCGAGACGAGGAGAAGTGAATGGATGGTGCACGGCCATCAGGCGACCTTGCTCTTCATCATATTCAAACAATGGGAAATCAACTACCCAGAGCAAGCTATGAGTATTGGTGTCGATCAAATTGAGCTCTTCAGCCAATTTCAAGCGGAAGCGACCCATAACATTGGCCACTGATTTAGCGGTGTCGGCCATCATCAAAACTAAATCGCCGGCTTGGGCCGAACAGATGGTTTTTATTTTTTCAATTTCGTCGGCAGACAAATGTTTGTCTAAGCCAGAGCTTCGAATTTGACTGGCGTCTTTACCGAAAGCAATCCAGGCCAGACCTTTGCCGCCCACCGATTTTGTGTATTCATTCCACAAATCTAATTGCTTACGTGAGGAGCTTTCGCCGCGGCCAGTCAGCACCATGGCTTTTAGTTCGCCGCCGGCTTCTGCTACTTGTTTGAAGACTTTGAACTGGCAATTTTTTGCCACTTCAGTCAGATCTTTGAAAGCCAGGTCAAAACGAAGATCTGGTTTATCGCTGCCATAAAGGCCCATAGCGTCAGAATAACTTAAGCGCTGAAAAGGTGGCTGAATGTCAATGTCGGCGCATTTAAAAGCGTCGACCAGAAGGCCTTCAGTAACGCGCATCACTTCATCTTCATCGACAAATGAAAATTCCATATCGATTTGCGTAAATTCTGGTTGGCGATCGGCGCGCAAGTCTTCATCGCGGAAGCAGCGTGCAACTTGATAATATCTGTCGACGCCGCTAATCATCAGCGTTTGTTTAAACAGTTGCGGCGACTGAGGCAACGCGTACCAATTGCCCGGATTCAAGCGACTGGGCACAAGGAAGTCACGAGCCCCTTCGGGAGTGGCTTTGCAAAGAATGGGAGTTTCAACTTCGATGAAACCCTCATGATCGAGGTACTTGCGAATAGCCTGGCTCACACGGTGACGCATGACTAAATTGGCGTTCATCTCAGGACGCCTGAGATCGAGGTAGCGATATTTTAGTCTCAGGGCTTCATCTACCTTGTCACCCTGATCAAGTTGGAAAGGCAGAGGCCGACAGGTGTTCAAGAGTTCAAATTTGTCGGGATAGATTTCAATGGCTCCAGAACCGGTCTCAGATTTAGCCGTGCCTTCAGGTCGCTTTGCAACTTTGCCTTTGATGGCAATGACAAATTCGTTCTTTAAATCTACAAATTTATCGTGAATCGCTTTATTTTTATTGGGGTCAGCTATTAGTTGCACTTTGCCTGTGGAATCGCGCAGTTCAACGAAGATGATGCCGCCCAGGTCGCGTACAACGTTGACCCAACCGGCCAGGCAGACTTCTTGCCCTGCCAAATCGGCATTCATTTGCGCACACTTGTGATCTCGCTTTAGTACCGAGCTAGCCACTATAGATCCCCCTGAACATCAATCTCTCTGACACGTAACCGAAACGAATTAAGACGAAAAGCTCATTGTATCGGACTTTGGACCCGTTCATGCGCAGATAAGCCCCACCTGTTACGGAATTGGAAGTAGTCAAAATTGCAGAACGTTCTATACTAAAAGTAGTTTGTTAGATGTTTTTCAATCCTGCATTTAGTAAAGAGTCAAATTTCAATGAGTTTTCTATCTGAGCCAATCGTCCGCATTCTTCTTGGTGTACTGGTAATGATTGTCGGCTTTTCCTTTATATGGAAAGGCTGGCTGGCCAGTGTGCTTGGGCGCTTTACTTATTGGTCTGGCTTTTTGCCATTCACCATTATTTCGCCATGGTTGGTACACCTGCCGCAGGGCAAGCGCTCTTTGATTAAGACCAAAGAAGGGATGTTGGCGCACATGGTAATGGGCCCATCGTTCTTCTTATGCGCTGTATTGTGCATCTGCGCCGGAGCCGACTTGGTCGGCTGGCCAGGAACTAAAACTCTCAATCTTGTTATAAACGGCATGGATAGTACGAAACCGACCTCTGTTTCATTCAATGAAAATAACGGTCGTTACGATTTTCCGCTTTTGACACGAGCCAGCAAGAAGTTCTATCACCAGGTCTTCGAGCACAGAGTGACTGAAGATACCGACTTGTTTGGCCGCAAAATCGACAAAATGCTGCCTGAGGCAACCACCAACCTCGATGGCGTACGCACTCAAAAGTCGCAGGGCAAATAATCTAATTTGCTTCAGTCCTTTCCAGAATCTCTCAAAAAGCCCGGGCAGCCGGGCTTTTTTCTTACAATTTTGTTGAGCTGGCCAGTCTTTCGGCCAACCTTATGCTCTATTTAGTTAAGTACTGTCGCAGGAAGGCCACCAGCGCTTGAAGGCGCTTCCTTCCAGTGCTAGGATGTGCCTTCGGATATCTTTTGTATAACTAGTTATTTCGCAGAAAAGAATTGGGGTGAATTCGTTTGTCAGAGGTCAGAGTAGCCGAGGGCGAAAGCATTGAAGGCGCATTGAAGCGCTTCAAGAAGAAGATCCAGAAAGCTGGAATCTTGTCGGAAATCAAACGCCGCGAGCGTTATGAGAAGCCCAGCGTGAAAAGAAAGCGCAAAGCTGAAGCAGCTAGAAAGCGCCGCTCCTAGTAATTCACCGTTCAAAAAGCAGTTAAAGCCCCGTCTTCACTTGAATACGGGGCTTTTGCCTGCTGACGCCTCAATGTTGCTAAGTGGAGGTGTGATCAATCTACCGTTAACGGTTGCTGATCGAAACTGCGATCGAAACGCCCGTCCAACCGCCATCTCTGGATTTAACCACTTGACTTCCGTCCGCCGCCGATGAAAAATGAAGCGGCCGTGGCATAAAAAAAGAAGCAGGGTAATTCTTACTCGGCAAAACAAATGGCAAAGCAAACTTAAACAGTTGGGAGAGTTGGATATGGGAAGCAGCAAAGAAAACAAAGCCAACGAAGTCGTTTCAGTTAGCACCGACGCACTCAAAGACAAGCTTAATCGGGTCTATCAAGGTCGTCGCGGCCAGGGTAACCTCAGTGCCGATACTCTGAACCCGGGCCTTTTTGACTATCTCTGGGATTTGAAAGAAAAGGCTCTAATGGAACGCCGTTCCTCAGTTGAGGTACCTGGCAATTGGTTAGACGAACTGCAAGACGACGCGCAGCGCCGGTCTTCCTAGCATCTTTAGTTACCTCTGCCAGCTTAATCAGTATATTTAGCAGCGCTGCCGCGCCGGCTCAAATTCTCCACCAGGCCGTGCCCGGCTCTTCGCGAGAACTGAAACAGCGCCTGCTCATTCGCAATCTCATTTTGCTGCAAGGCATTGTCGATCGAGCTAATCAAAAGCTTGGTGAGAATATCGAACTGCTGGCTAAAACATTGCCGCAGTCAATTGCATACGAAGAGACTTTGAGCGGGCGTGACCTTAATCAAGACGGCTCCCTGTTAAAGCTCCTCGAGCAAACAGTGGGAGCAAACCCTTTTGATCTAGAAGAGCAACTCAAAACCGAGGTGAGCCGTGTGCGCTCGGTGCTGCAGGCCGACCAGGTCTCGAAGCGGGCAGGTCCGCTCACGGCCGGCGAAAAACCGGCTGCCATGCCCGGTCGCATTTTCTTTCGCCGCTCCACTTTTATCAATCCGTCCGAACCGGCCCGCACTATAGATTCATTGCCGGCAGAAGACCTGGCACGTTGGCCCGGCACAATCAATATATTGATTGATAGCTCCGGCGCTTATGTAGTTTTTGCAACAAGCCTCGAGATGAGCACTTTAAAAAGCAAAGGCCAGATCGTCTTCAAACGCGGTCAGCTCAAGTAATTCGCCAGCATTTCAAAACTCAACCTGATCTAAGTTCGGTGGAGCACCCAGTGCGAATCTAGGTTTATCCCCAGGTGATAAACCGACGAGATTCGCTAATCTCATAACAGCAAAACAAATTTCTTTGGAGAAAGAATATGCAATCAAATTACCTCACAAGGTTACTTGTGGGAGGGACGACTGTTGCCCTCCTCAATGCCGCTCTATCAATATCGGTATTGGCGTCACCAGCTTCAGCCCGGCAACTAGTGGCAATCGGTTCTAAAAAAGCGAGCAGTGGCGGTGAGCAAAAACAGAAGCAAAAAGAAAATGGCGGCACGCTTCTTGCTATGAGCAGCAGCGGCAAACCTCTCGGTCGCTGTCCTTTGAAGCACACCGATGTGCAGACCGAAATTTCGGGCTACATCGCCAGAGTGACGGTCAAACAAGTATTTCAAAACCCCTTTAAAGACAAAATCGAAGCCAATTATACGTTTCCACTTTCAGATAATGGCGCTGTTGATGAAATGCTGATGAAGGTCGGCACGCGTGTAATTAAAGGGCAAGTTAAAAAACGCGAAGAAGCCAGGCAAATTTATGAACAGGCGAAAGCCAATGGCTATGTAGCTTCACTACTCGATCAAGAACGCACTAATATTTTCACCCAATCAGTGGCGAACATTGAACCGGGCAAAGAAATCGAAATCACAATCAAATATATCGAGACTTTGCCTTACGAAGCCGGCAAATTTTCCTTCACTTTCCCAACCGTAGTCGGACCAAGGTTCATTCCCGGGGAGTCCGTGGGCAAGAGCGGCAACGGCTCGGCCAATGATACAAACCAGGTACCTGACGCATCGCTAATCACACCAAATGTAGTGGCAGAGGGTCAACGCGCCGGTCACGACATTTCAATCAATGTGCACCTCGATGCCGGAATGCCCATATCGCAAATTTCATCGAAACTGCACGAAATTCAAGTACATGAAAATGGCAGTGGCAAAGCAAGCATCAATCTAGCTTCACGCACGGCCATTGCCAACAAAGACTTTGTGCTTTCCTGGAATGTGGCCGAAGACAAACTTAAAAGCGGCTACGTGGCTTATCGCGATCCACAAGCCAAAGACGGTGTTGGATATTTTACGGTGATGTTGATTCCGCCCAAAAGAGTCACTCCAGACAAAATCGCGCCCAAAGAAATGATTTTCGTCATTGACTGTTCCGGCTCGCAAAGCGGCGCTCCGTTAGATAAATGCAAACAGACCATGCGCTACATTCTCAATCATATGAATGCCAATGACACATTCCAGATTATTGCCTTCAACAGCAATCAACAAACATTTGCCGCTAAACCCCAACCGGTCAGCGACGAAATGAAGACCAAAGCCCGCCACTTTATCGACGGCTTACAAGCGAACGGTGGCACCTGGATGGCACCTGCGGTAGAAAAAGCCTGCGCCATTCCGGCTGACGCCAATCGCTTGCGCATCGTCACCTTTATGACTGACGGATATGTCGGCAATGAC
This sequence comes from Candidatus Obscuribacter sp., assembly GCA_021772135.1. GTDB lineage: Bacteria > Cyanobacteriota > Vampirovibrionia > Obscuribacterales > Obscuribacteraceae. The sequence continues at coordinate 4,972 of JADYXQ010000115.1, read as the reverse complement.
TATGAAGTGATGGGCATGGTGAAAAAGTTGCGCGGAAAATCGCGCTGGTTTTCATTCGGCACCGGTAATAGTGTCAACCACACCCTAATCGATGATATCGCCCACGAAGGCGGCGGCGAGGCTGAGTATGTGCTCTTAAACAGTTCGGCTGACGAAGCCGGCAAGAAATTCTATGACCGCATCTCAAGCCCCGTGCTCACTGACGTGCAATTACATGTTGACGGCACCACCACTAAAGAAGTTTATCCCAAAGAAGTGGCCGATGTCTGGGCGGAAAAACCGCTCTACTTTAAAGGCAAATATTTGAAAGGCGGACCCGGCACCATAATTTTAAAAGGATTTGCCGCCGGCAAACCTTACGAACAACAATTGAAAGTGCAATTCCCTGAATCTGACACGAAGAACCGTGGTATCGCTTCAATGTGGGCGAGAGCCAAAGTTGACAGACTGATGTCTGAGGACTGGTTTGGTGCGCAAAATGGAACAGCCAATAAAGAAATCAAAGACGAAATTACGAACGTCGCCCTTGATCATCACATCATGACGCAATACACATCGTTCGTGGCAGTGGACGAATCGGCAGTGACGAAAGGCAAGTTGAACAAGACCGTGGGCGTAGAAGTGGAAATGCCCGACGGAGTGAGCAGAGAAGGGGTGTTCGGCAACGACAAAAATGGCGCCCCCGGAAGGATGCAAGCATCTGTCAATAGTGTCGAATCGCGCAGAGCGGCACCGCAAGCCTCGTTCGGATTCGGTGCAGGCGGAGGCATGGGCATGGGCGGAGCGGCAAAATCGCAAGTGGCCATGCGTCAAAAAGCATCCTACGCTTCAGGCATGGCCATGCCCACAGCGCCAAGTTCAATAGCAGCACCCATGCCGGTACCGAAACCAGAGTCGTCCGCTCACAGCAGCGATGAGTCGGCAGACAGACCAATAACTGAGAAAGCTAGAAAAGCCGAGGAAGTCAAAGAAGTTGCGCAAGTTGCATTTGATGGAAAATCAGCTGGAGAAAAAAGAGACAGGGAAAATAAAAAAGCTAAAGATCTAAGCAACGCTAGCAAAATATCTGCCTCCCTGCTGAGCAAACTCAATCACGAAAACGGAACCGGCAAAGCTAATAGCCGTCTCCTTGTAGAACTCACCCTGAAGACGATCAATGCCGAAATCGAAAAGGCTTTGAAAGCCCTGGGAGTAGAAATCGTCTCTAAGAAAGACGGCAAAACGGTTAAAGCCTATGTCAAGCTCGACAAACTGCAGGCTCTAGCCGCTCTAGATTTCGTTCTGCAAATTGACCTTGCTTCGGACCGCAAGTAGATTCGTAGACGGAAAAAAGAAGAGGTCGCCCGAAAGGGCGGCCTTTTCTTTTTCTTCACGTAGCCACTGTAAGGTCAGTGCTTTAAGCTATCCTTTTAGTACTAATCCGGAATCTCATGACCGACGATCAATCACCGTACGCAGTACTCAAGTTGCCTGACTACAGGCTGCTTTTGATCAGCCGGTTGATGGTCACCGTAGCGGTGCAAGTGCAGGGCATTGCCGTCGGCTGGCAGATTTATGCCATAACCAATAACGCTCTCTATCTCGGCCTGGCCGGCCTGGCCGAAGCGCTACCTGCCATCGGTGTGGCCCTCTATGCCGGACACATTGCCGACATCGTCGACCGACGCAAAATCGTTCTTTTCGCCGTGGCCACCCTCATTGTCAGCATGGCGATTATCACCGTCGTTTCCTTCAGCAGCAGCGGCACAAACAATTCCACCGTACTGACTTGCCTGTTTATCGTCATCGCCCTGTCTGGAATCGCCCGTGGTTTTTACGGCCCGGCAATTTTCGGCATCGTCTCCGATATTGTTCCCAGGCCGCTTTTAGGCAATGCCGCCGCCTGGAACAGTACCGTCTGGCAAGCTTCAGCCGTAGCCGGCCCCATTCTCGGTGGCGTGCTTTACTCGCATGTGCACGCTGGCAACACCTATTTATTTTCAACTTTATTATTGGTGGCTGCGTTCATCAGCTTCTGGCAAGTCAAATCGCGCACAGTGCTGATTAAAAGCAAATACGAAAGCGTTTTTGACAATATAAAAGAAGGATTGGTTTTTGTATTTTCTAATCAAATAGTTTTAGGCGCCATGGCTCTAGATCTTTTTGCGGTGTTATTTGGTGGTGCCGTGGCATTGCTGCCAATATTTGCCAAAGAAGTTTTTCACTGTGGCCCGGAAGTTTTAGGCATACTGCGCGCCGCTCCATCAATTGGATCAGTGCTCACGGCGGTAATGCTGACACACAGACCAATCACCCACAATTCAGGAAAAATATTCATGTGTGCCGCCGGAGGCTTCGGCCTTTGTATGATCGCCTTTGGTTTCTCCACCAATCTTTATCTCTCCATCGTCTTGCTTGCAGTTAGCGGGGCACTTGATGGTGTGAGCGTCTGGGTGCGCAGTACGATTTTTCAATTAGTCACTCCTAATGAGATGAAAGGACGAGTTTCGGCAGTGAATAATATGTTCATCGGCTCGTCTAATGAGATCGGCGAGTTTGAATCGGGAGTAACAGCAAAATATATGGGGCTTGTGCCATCTGTTGTGTTCGGCGGCATCATGACACTGCTAGTGGTGGCGATAACCAGCATTCGCGCGCCTAAACTGAGAAACCTGCACGTGCACGATTTATATAAAGAGCAAAGCACCAAAATGGCTCAAGAATGACTTTTTCTAATTTCAAAGGCACGTATTAAGTAATAAGACAGAGCGGCACAAATCCAGGCTTGCACAGAGCAGATGCCCACACACCACGCCTCTAAACCCGGTATCACACCGGCCGTGCCAATGCCCACCAGTATTCCTATGTGCGAGGCAATCATGGCCGGCCACTTCACTGAGGGAAGCTCGTTCATGGGTACAACGTGGGCACTGTCATAATCTAAATTAAACTGGCGCTTGATGATAAATTCTTCCACTATCATAATCACAGTCATGGTTGGAATAATGACGCAATTAAGCGAAGCAATGGACGTGAGTGACTGACTGGAACCCTCATGGGCCAACCAGGCGGCAAAAGCCGATGAAATTCCGGCGAGGGCAATCACGGCTAATTTATGGGGAACTTTTTTCAAATTTTCAATAGCATTGATCATGCCGTACATATTTGAATCGTTAGCGGCACAGTAGCTGGCAATTAAAACCAGAGCGGCAAAGATTGCCACGCCACCGAATGAATAGACATTCATAAAATTGGTGGCTTCAGTATAATCGGTGATACCAGAAACGTGTGCCACCATCCAACCAGTGGTTGGAAAAATCACTTCGCCCACCAGCAATGCGGCAAAGAGCGACATTGTGACCTGCTTTTTATTTGGCTTGCTGTAGCGCCAGTAGTCAGGCTCATTGCCCCAGACGGCAAAACCGATGACGAAGCTTGAGGCGATGGTAAGGGCTGACATAAACGAAATGGGCGCCGGAGCTGACCAAACTTGAGGCGAAACCGTGGGCACCACTTTAAAGAAAGTATAGACCACCCATAACACCAGCATTGGTGCGGCAAAATATCTGGCGAAATTGGCCACGCCTTTAAAACCAAAAAAGTTATTGACCGCCATGGCCATAGAAAGCAGAGCGGAAAATAATGGCACCGGAAGCAATACATGAAAGAGTCCTTTTAAGGCGTCCGCCAGCAGAACGGCATCAAGGGCATACCAGGCCGACATCAGCCAGATGGCGTGAAACGATACCAGCCATGTGCCATAGCGACCAAATACCTGACGGGTCAATAGCGTGTAGGTGAGGCCGCTACGCACACCTAACCAGGCGGCCGGAACTGAATAAACAAGTAAGAGTAAGCAGCTGAGAAGCGAGCACGCCACCACCTGAAATAAAGTCAGGCCCTGCTTGAACCATTGAAAACCAATCAGAACTGTGGGAAAGCCGGTCACCATAGAAATCCACAAAAGCGTCATGGTGAGCGAGCCGCGTCTCTCACCAAGGGGCACCGAACCTTGAGTATAATCGCCGGCCGAATCGCTCATTATTTCCTCAACAATGATTGCAAAGCTAGCTTTGCCTCAGGCCATTCGCTATCGAGAACCCGATACCAGGCCGTGTCTCGATTGCGCTCCTTAATAATGAAATGGCTTTCTTGAATACCTTCAAATTTAAAACCCATCCTCAACGCCGCGCGGCGTGAGCGCTCATTGAGGGCGTCGCATTTCCACTCTACCCTTCTGTAACCCAGTGAAAATGCGTGTTCGAGCAACAGATATGTAGATTCAAGATTGGCATTGGTGCGCTGCACAAGGGGGCTATACCAGATGTTTCCCAGTTCAATTTTCAGGTGCGAAGGAAAATTATTCATGTAATTAACAACGCCCACCTGCCTGTCTGAAGCTTTGTCAAAGACGCAGAAGCAGAGCCCATTTTCAGCTTGAGATTGAGCAAATAAAAATGCACCCAATTTACAACTGGTGGCAAAAGGGCCGGCCGCCATGTATCGCCAGATCAGCGCGTCGCTGTCGTAGGCAGCTATATCTTTGCCGTTACCTGTTATCGCTTCACCACTCGACACTTCAAATAATAACTGGTTGTCTCGCTGTAAGTCGATGGGTACAAGCCTGACAGTTCCGCCTTCGAGAATGGTGGCGGCAGGCTTGAGCGGCAAGGCGCTAATGGTTGCCAGCACTTCTGCAGATAATGCTTCAGCAATCTCGCCTGTCATAGCGACGTTTCCTGGCGTCCGCGCAGTCTTTTAGTCTCAAACAGCATTTTTACATCCGCCTTAGTCACGACTGAAACTATAGCAATTTAACTTAGTAAGTTGGCGGCCGGTTGGGATGAGGGCGTCTGTTCTCAGCGGTCACGGTAGGGATAGCAGTTGCCTGCCACCCCCCGCATAGATCCCTGCGTGCGGGATTACCGCACAGGGCTCTTACTTCAGGTTCTGACACCAAATCGCTGAGATGGATATGGGTGGCAAATGCGTG
>JADYXQ010000114.1 GCA_021772135.1 Candidatus Obscuribacter sp. | reverse complement strand
CCGGCTTCGGGCTACGCCCTTCGCCGCTTCCCGCACACCGCAGAAAAAGCGGACAATTCATGCGCTACGGAACCGGACAGTTCTAAAAACCCGCGACAGTGTTCCATATGTTGTAAATGCCGCTGAGGACAAGTAAAGGTATGTTGTAAAAACCTGCGTTTCGAAGAAAGGACTATTTTGAACGAAAATTGGGATTTCGGTAGATTGAATGCGCCATCTTGTCCCTTCGTCTAGTTCTCGCCCGATGCATGCCATTCATAAAACCCTTCATTGCGACTGTGCTATCACTTTTACTCGGCCGTGGCCCCAGAAGCTCTAATAACCTTTCTCCATTTAACAATCTCTTCCTTAATGAATTTACCGAACATTTCGGAAGTATTTTGGCCAAATTCGCTACCGTTTCCGGCAAGTTTTCCGCTCACATCCGACATGGGCAAAGCTTTTACAATCACTGCGTTGAGCTTATTGACCGAAGACAAAGAAACTCCAGCCGGCGCCAGAAGGCCCGTCCACCCGACCGCAGAAAACTGCGGCACTCCAGACTCCGCAATTGTCGGTAGCTCAGGCGCCAAAGAAAACCGCTTCGCACTACTTACTGCGATGCCTTTCAGTTTTCCCGCCTTGATCTGTGGCACAGCAGCAAGTGCATCCGAGAACATCATGGTTACCTGTCCGCCCATCAGCGCTGCAAGTGCTGGTCCGGTACCCTTGAATGGCACATGAATAATATCTATACCAGCCATGCCTTTTAACAATTCACCTGCCATATGCGGTGGTGCCCCGATACCTGCAGACGAAAATGTTAGTTTGCCAGGCGCTGCTTTGGCCAAGGCAATAAGCTCCTTGACCGATTTGGCCTCAACAGAAGGGTGAACCACCAACGCATAAACTGTGGAGGCCACCAATGCAACTGGAACAAAGTCCTTGATCGGATCAAAAGGTATCGTTTTGTAAAGAGATACATTTATTGCAGTAGGCCCTGCCGCGGTCATCACCAGCGTGTAGCCATCGGGCTGTGCACGGGCAGCCATTTCCATGGCAATGTTGCCACCGGCTCCACCACGGTTATCAACAATCACTTGTTGCCCCAAAGCTTCGGTGATTTTTTGGCCAATAACCCGTGCGGCCAAATCCACACCGCCACCTGGTGGATAAGTCACAAGCATGCGGATTGGACGGTCAGGATATGCAGCTACCGACTGCGCCATTGCCTGGCCATAGAAATATAAAGAAAAAATAGTGATGAGTCCCGCTAGCTCTCTCTGAATATGCATTTGCAAACTCCTTGATAATTTTGGAATGTTTGAGATTGAACTGCTGGCGTCCTTTTAATTACCAAGTGATTCGCGCTGCCTCCAATGCGTCACCGACGCAAAATAATCAGCAGCCGTGCGCACATCAATGACCTCTCCATACTTCTGGTGCATATCAAAAAGATTGATCCAATGAGAAGCCTCGATACGGTCAAAACAGCACTCCCCGACAATGCCGACGCGATAACGCAAAGCCTGAGCATCAAGTACAGCGGCCCGAACACAACCACTTGTCGTCTCTCCGCAAACTATCACCGTATCAACGCCAGTCTGGCGTAAATAATGCAACAAGGGCGTGCCAGCAAAAGCACTTGGAGCAGTTTTTTCTAAGAGCAAATCGCCCTGTTTCGGTGCAACCTCTGCCACAATTTCGTATTCCAAAGCGCGAATCTCCGAGGGCAGGCGATCAACGCCACGATTTTTCTTACCACCTCGCTCCATAACACGGGTACTGTCACTGGGGAAATTACGCATACCACGGACATAGACAATTGGAATGTCGTGCTCCCTCGCGGCCTCCACCAAATTGATCATCCGATCGACAGCCTCCCAACCCGCCAGGCCACAACTCATCGGCCAGTCCTTGACCGACTCCAGCAAGGGCTTACGCTCATTTCCGAGGGAAGCGTAGTAGACATCGACTAACAACAGCACTGGCTTGCGACCGAACTCATCCCGGTTTTTTTTCCCCCAAACAGCGAGCAATTGTCTGTCTTGTTCAGTAAGAAAATCATCCCACGACGCCATATTAAATCCTCTTACAAATTAGATATTTCTCTGAAATAAGAAAAAGAGAATCGATAACCGTTAACTTCGTAAAGCAAACTTCATGCCAGAAGCAACGAATTGCCAGTGCAATATACAACCAAATCCGGTTAATCTATTCAAGAAATTAGTCTCAGAAAAATTCAGCCCACATACAGGAAGATCGTTATGGCCAGAACCATCACAATTGCAGCCGCACAGACCGGCCCCGTTATCTCTAGAAATTGGCGCGATGCAGTGCCAAATACCTGCCAAACAATACTCAAGGCAGCCGCGCAGGGAGCAAATGTGGTGTGCTTCTCAGAGCTGTTTATGACCCCCTTCTTTCCAAGTCAACTCACATCCGACTACGAGCAATATTTCATGGATGTTGAGGACCCAGCAGCCGAAGAAATTTTTGAAGCCGCAGCTGACGTTCATATTGCGTTGATTTTTCCATTCGGCGAAAAAAACCATCGGCATTTTTATAACTCATGCTTAGTGATGGATGACAAAGGGCATAAGCTCGGTATTTATCGTAAGACACATATTCCTGCAATCTTGCCATCAGACAAACCCGGGGGATCTGGAAGTTACGAGAAGTTCTACTTTTCTCCTGGTCATGAGTTTCCTGTCTTTAATCTTGGGGGTGCGCGAGTAGGCATACAGATATGCTATGACAGAAAATTTCCAGAAGGCTCAAGACTGCTTTCTCTTCAAGGGGCTGAGATCATATTTATGCCAATCTGTGCGGCGACTTACGGTGAGTCAAGAGAGCGTGGAAGTACTTGGGAAATTCCCTTACAAGCCAGAGCCTACGAGAATGGCGTCTTTGTTGTTGCCGTGAATCGCTCAGGTGACGAGCAAGGCCGTCAGCACATTGGCCGGAGCATGATCATAGATCCTCTAGGCGCAAAAATACTGGGTGAAGCATCAGCAACTGATCCAGAAATCCTAATTAAGACAATCGACCTAGAAAATGCTGTCAAGGCGCAGACAAGCCTTCCGTGGTGGCGTGACCGTCGCCCGGAACTCTATAAAAATCTCAGCACTTAATCGCTTCAGATTCAGTAGCTTTTTTGAAATTAAACTCAGCTTTAGTCACGGCAATTATTTAAGAACCTGAAAGTGATTGCAAGCAATTTGTGGCCATAAACACCAACGATCATTTTTACATGTTAGGAGCAAGT
>JADYXQ010000113.1 GCA_021772135.1 Candidatus Obscuribacter sp. | reverse complement strand
GAGCGCAGCTTTTCCGCCGGAGTCTATTGTGCCCGGCCCGGCCCGCGCCGGTACTTGCAGGGCCGGCATACCACTGAGCGGGCGTGGGCACAGACGCGACTCGCCAATTTGGCCATATGCGACAAAGCCCAGTGCGCTCAATATCAACACCACGGCAAGATTGATTTCAAATTTGGAGACCAGAGGTTGTGATTGCACCGAAGGTGACCAGTTTTCAATCAAACGCACGGAAATAACTAAAAGATAGACCAGTACGACGCCACCAAAAGCGGTGCCGGTATCAACTATACCAGTAGAGCGCAGCCAGACCTGCTGACCCGGCCAGGCCCAGGTTATACCTAGATCTAGTGCGAAGGCCGCAACTATGGCCAGTGACCAGCGAGCTAGAGACGGCCGGCGCTTTTCATTTTTAGAGCCCACAAGAATGAGGGTGAGAACTAGAGCGGCAATGCCTGCAGATAAATAGAGGGCGATCAAATGATAGTCAAAGAACAAACTGGTGTGGAATGGTGCTACCAGCACCCGCCAGCTATCAGGTAAAGGCAAGTCGACGGTGGTTTTAGAAAACGAGGCAAATCCGCTGGCGAAGGCAAGTGCAGACATAATCGCCGCGCTGCCTTTATGCTTTTCCACAGCCCCGGGCAGAGTAATCTTCTCGCCGTTCGCCAGTTTTGCTCTAACAACTAGAGCCAGAGCCGTAATGAAAACGGCAGAGCGCAAAGCAATAGAGAGGAAAGTAAGATTTGGTTCTGCAGCGTTAACGAAACCCTTGGTACTGAGTGTGGTGATTTCCTCTGCCCAGATCAATTGCAAACCACTGAGCGTCCATCCGCCCAGAGCCAACTTATCAAGCACGTTAAGAGGATAAGTAAGCACCGCGCCCAGACAAAAAATTCTAAAAATTTGAGAAATTTCGAGCGGCAATTCGCCAAAGCGACGACAGGCAAATACATAAAGGAAATAAGGGAAGCCTACGTCAATTATGCCGCGAAACATGTAGAGGAATATTTCATTCATGACGCCAAAATCACGGATGGCGCAGCGAGCATGAATTTCTAGCAGTGCAAATACAACGATGCTGCCAAAAATTGCCAGTCTACCTGCCGATGGAAAGGTACGAGAATTTTGTAAACTCATTTCAAGGCCGACGGTGTGCAGGAGCCAGATTAGCCACATGGCGAAGGTCACTAATAAAATTATCGAATGCACTGGTGAGCGACCAAAAGAAAGCCACTGAAACATATATTCGCTCACGGCAAACCAGCTCAGCGCTGAAAGATAGAGAATTGTGCCGGCACTTTCGGTACTCCACTTTCTTTTAATTACGAGCCACAATATGGCAATAATATCGAATAGAAAGACCCACTTGAGCACCGCTGCCGAAAAGGAATTAATTGGTTCTCGCCAGAACCAGCGAGTGTTTTGAATAAACCACAAAGCAGTTTGGTCAAGAAAGTGACTGGCCAGCAAAACGTCAACCACGGTGCTGCGCCAGGTGAGCGCAGCGGCGAAAAGCACAAGCAAAATAACGGTAAAGTGATAAACGGGAAGAGGTAAAGCCTCCTTAATAGACTTTGTGATCACCTTTGTATTTTTCAACATTTTAAAAACAATGCCAATACCGATGAAATACCACACCGGCCAGAGATAACCATTCCAGAGATTCATTTCAGATATGAACTGTCCGGCCAGTTGGCTGAGCGAGCTACGCCAGACAAGAGTAAGCAGGAAGAGTAAATTTAAAAGTGAAAGAGCCCAGGCACTGACCCCAACCGCCACGGGCCTGCGCAAAATGTCGCCCAGCCGCGCACCGCTGGTGCTACCAGCGCGTCTTAAAAAGATGGTGATGGTGATGGCGATTAGTGCGCCAAGAACTGCACCAGATTGCCAGACAAAAGGTTTAAAGAAAGGCTGCATCGGTGTCAGTGCGACCAGATAAATGCCTGCTGGAGTGCCTACAATAAATGCGGTCATGTAGGTCATTAGCTGGTCGCGCCAGCCTCGCACCGGCACTTGCCCTTTCAGGCTGGTGGCACTGAAGGCCAGGGCTAAAAATGCAATCAGTGGTAAAAGGCTGTTGCCGTATGAGCGGGGAATAAAAAGGGCGCAGGCACCAAATAGAGTGATATAGATAACCGCCACAAAACAAAATATAACGTGGTTACAGATGGCCGAGCCGGCCAGGAGGCAGCCCCAACCGAGAGCAGCAGCAACTAGCCACAGCCAGATAGACCAGGCCGGAGCACTGCCGCTAGCACCAGCTAGAGTGGTCAGAGGGACAGAAGTATTTGTCCAGAAAGAGAGCATCGGCATAAAAGTGCACAGGGCCACAGTAACGAGAGAAAGCGGTCGCAGTATAGTCAGACTGCCTTCGGGCAAGGTGGTAATATCAAGTCGATCTTGACCATAATCTTTCCAGTAAAATCGTCTAATGGCCGGCGTCGCCGCTTTCACAGCTTTGATCTGACCGACTTTATCTAATTTGTTTCTGACCGAGTCAATTTTTCCGCTCAGATCATTGTTGCCCTTGACTGCTCGGGCAAAAGGCGAGAGTAATAAGGCTACGATCGTGCCCAAAATGGGAAACAAGCCGACGACAAAATTGCCGAACTTGCGCAACGAAGCAATCATGCTCAATAGGTTCATAGAAAGGATTTTGCGAATCTTGACTGACGTTTGTCAACAGAAAAACGCAAATCGCAGGTTAACTGGATGCAAGCGTCTCCATTTGGTAGGATCAGGCCCACAGGCAGGGAAATCAAGATGACCGAAAAATACTTTCAGCGTTCGGGTCCATTGACCAGCCTCCGCCAATGGAGTGCCGTGGCATTATTACTGGCCGCGACGTTCTGCACTAACCCTTCTGCCATGCTCGAACCAGCCCTGGCTACTTGCGGCGGCGGCGGTGGTGGCGGCACCGGCGGTATGGACGCTGATGAAGAAGTCTACGATGTGGCCTGGCAAGAAGTAACCGCACCGGTCACCATTAAAGATGGATTGATTGTTTACTGGTTGCCGGCTACCGCAACCGAGCAGCAGTTCTCGAGCCTGTTGGTTTCACGAATGCTGTCTATTTACTCGGCACGCTGCGTCACTCTTGCTATGGTCGCACCAGGCACTGAATTCAGCCAGAAGTTGGCTGCCGGTACCAGGTTGCCGCTAGCAATTTTAATGGCGCCCGATGGCACGACATTAGGCAAAGCCGAAAATATTGTCGGCATACTGAAAGTGGAAAAAGTAGAGCAATTACTGACGGCAGGAATTAAAAAGCGGCAGAATGCTTTGCAAACACAGATGACCACGGCAGCGGCTAAAGAAAAAACAGGCGATAAAGGTGGAGCGATCACCATTTACCAGATTGTGCTAAGACAAAAATGTCTGCTTCCCAAATTGGGCAAAGACGCGGCTCAACAATTACAGCGCCTGGGAGTGAGCGCGCAGGTTTCGCAAGGTGCAAACTTAGATCAAAATGTCACCTCAAAAATTACAACACTTATGGCCGCCGGTCTCAAAGCCGAACTCAGCGATCGCTACATTGAATCGAAAAAACTTTATTTCAAGGCGCACCAGCTTGATGTAAACGATCCTGCACCACTGCGCTATTTAGGCGAGCTTTATCGTCACGATATTGGCGACTGGGGTGAAGCGCGGCGAATTTTTGAACAAATTTTAGCAATGCCCAGCGACCCTCTAAGTCGCGCTGTTGCCCTGCACGGTCTCGGAAAAATCACCATTCACGAAGGCAATTTCAAAAAGGGTCTGGCACTGATGGAAAAATCAGTGCAGGTCTATCCCCTGGCACTCGCTTATCGTAATTTGGCAGTGTACTGGAATAGCGAAGGCGACAGCAAAAAGGCCTATGCCTATACGCAAAAAGCTCTGGCAATGGCACCGCAAGATCCTTTCAATCTGGTATTTTCAGCAGTGTTCATGGCTGCCAGCGGTCACAAAGAAGAAGCACTGAAAGTGGCCCGGGAAAACGAAAAACTAATGTGCGGCAGTTATAATCTGGCCGCCATTTATGCACAATCCGGCAACAAAGAAAAAGCATTGCAACTTTTGCGTAGGCACTTCTTCGAATATGAACGCTTTCAGGCAGTGCGCTCTAAGGAGATGATGGAAGCCAGAGTTGACCACGTCTTCGACTCATTGAAAAAAGACAAAACTTTCCTCAGCCTGACTGCCGGTGCAGACGGCAAATTGAAAATGCATTAGCTTTTTCAATATTTCCGGCGGCAAACAGTTGGCTAGTTAAAAATGCTGTCTAGACCCATTTTCACAACCTGAGAGTTGTACGGATATACAACTCTCAGGTTGTAAAATTTCTTAGGCTTTAAAAAACCAACCTGCCATCCAACCGGCAAAAGAACCAACAGAAAACACCAAACCAAGTTAATGATGCCAGATACCGTCATAAGAGGCGGCGATGTCCTCGCCAACAACGCGAAAAACTAGCTTAACCATGTGTTTCGAACGGCCGGCAGCAGACCACAAAAAGAAATCCTGCACCCATTTGGCACCGAAGTCAGAGACATAAATAATAGTGTTATGGCTAATTACCCCGCGTGGACAGGGGCCAGAGCTCCACTGCCTGTCGTCAAAGTTAAAAACCTGCACGCTATCGAAAGCAGCTTCTGGGGGGGTCACCAGTCGCCCAGATGTCACCTCAAAATCTCGTACGGAATGATCAATATCATCGGCGGTCAGTCCGGGCAAGAGTTTAAACTCAAGAGGAATGCCCCAGTACTGCCCTTTCACCAGCAGTTGCATAAAGCGTTTTGTATAGTGTTTTGAGACTTGTGCAATTTCTTCCATATCAGTCCGCAGCCAACTTCCGCAGCATAGTTTCGTACCTTTCTATTTGAGCCGGATTTTTCTGATGTTCGTAAAACTTGATCAGTTTTTTCACATCTTCTGTGGACACCGCCTGACCCTGAATATTTGCTTCAAGCCGCCTCATAGCCATTTTAGTCAAATAACCTTTTGGCCCGAATAATAATTTTGAAGCGCTGATCGAAATCAGAAATAGAACTACAGTCAAAACAAGATTGACCAAACCATCGTCTTTGCGCTCATGGAATTTAAGAATCGCATCGGCACTCTTCTGATAAATTGCACCTCCGGCGGTGTCACCGGCAAGATTGAGCATTTTGGCATAGGCACGTGAAGTCTCCGCCACTTTAACGCTGCGAGGACCAAACTGCTCCTGCCGCATTTGCAGGGCCTCCAGGTAATAATTCTGGGCTTCTTTGTATTTGCCCTGATCTCTCAGATTGTCCGCTACCAGGGTAAGTATCTGACCCATTTTACGTTGGCCCAGTACTCGCCTCGAGATCGCAAGAGCTTTGCGACTTTCAATTTCCGCTTCGGCAAAGCGACCTTCTTTCACATAAATCTTAGACAGCGTGCCAATTGCACTGGCGTAGGCTTCGCTATTTTCGCCCGAAAGTTTTCTATTAATCCACAAAAGCTCATCTGCCATTGTCCTGGCCCGGTCGTATTTAGCGGCCTCGATATAGGCTCCGGTCAAAACCTCAAGAGAATAAGCTGGATGCACCCCGGGCAAAACGGAATTAGGAAAAGTTGTATAAATGAAACGAGAGACCGCCGTATTGCCGCTGACAGCGCCAAGCAGAGCACAAAGATCTATCGATAAAATAATTGTGGCGGCAATCCAGCAAGTAAGCACAATGGCATTGCCGGCCCGTCTGGCGAATTTCAGGGAGGCCCACTTGTCGCTTAACTCGTGCATCACCATGTTTTCCAGGCGGCCACTTTTGCTGCGCGAACCTTTGAATTTGAAAAACAGCACGACAATAAAGACGACTACTTCCAAAATAATCGCCCGAATCAGTTCAGGACTGGGGCAGGCTGAGGCATAGACGCAAAAATAAGTGAGGACAAGCAGTCCGACAACCACGCTCAGCGCCGTGTTGTATTTGCCCATTGAGCCTAGTTACCTGCCTTTAGTTGCCATCAGTCCACCATAACGCCATGTGCGCGGCGAGGCAATACGGCTTTCACTAATTAAGTAAATTAACGTCACCATTTAGGCCAGTCACTTTTTGTCATGGTTTCCTTGCTGCTATCCTCAACTCTATTTCGAGGTCAGGATAGTCTATGGAATTAGGTTTGAAGGGTAAAAGTGCCCTGGTTACAGGCGCCAGCTACGGTTTGGGTTATGCCTGCGCCCTATCGCTGGCCGAAGAAGGTGCTGACGTTGCGATTTCATCACGTTACGTAGACAAAGTCGAATCGGTAGCGGCCCAGATAGCTGCAACCACAGGCTCTAAAGTGGTGGGCATCGCCGCCGACCTGACCAAAATGGACGACCTTGAAAAGACGGCTCGTGAAGCTCAAGAAAAGCTGGGCGACATCGACATCTTGATTGTCAGTACAGGTCACCCGCCCACACATCCCTTTTCTGAGACAACCGACGACCAGTGGCAATATGGCCATGATCTGGTTTTGCGGCCGCCAATCGTCTTAACCAGACTTTTGCTGGACAGTATGCGCAAGCGCAACTATGGCCGCATTATTTTTATCGGCTCCATTTTTGGCATAGAAGCAGAAGCGTCGTCAGTAGTGCAGAGCACCTTGCGCACCGGCCTCAATGCCCTGGCAAAATGCATCGCCACTGAGGTTGCCGCTGACGGTGTCACAGTCAATGTTATTTGTCCGGGATACTTCGATACTCCGCTGGTGCACGAACTGGCCAAACAATTCGCTACAACCCACGGTGTCTCGGCCCAAGAAGTGGTCAATGCATGGAAGTATTCAGCACCAGTGAAAAAATTCGGCAAGCCAGAAGATCTGGGAGCCTTGATTTCGTTCATTGCCTCTCCCAAAGGTGAGTTTATTACCGGCACTGCCATCACCATTGATGGTGGCGCTGTGAAGCAATACTAGGCATCGAATGCATCGGTTGAGAGCAAGAGCATCGGTAGCAGTCACTGCCAGCCTGGCAGCACTCTTGCTCAGCCTCACGCTACAAGGCGCAGCTCTGGCAGATCGAGACGAAGACTATGAGCTTGGAGTTGAGGCTTATAATCGCGGCAATTTTCCCATTGCCAATCGATATTTTCTTGATGCCATCAAAGAGGGCAATTCCAAGGCGATAGTAATGCTTTATCTGGCTCACTCGTATGCCGCGCAAGGTCAGTACAAATTAGCACTGCCTGTTTATCGCAATATCCACGACAATTTCAAGGGCACGGCTGAAGCGGCTCAGGCTGGTGATTGTGTGGTGCGCTTAGAAAATCCGGCCGCATACGCAGCCGGTCGATCTGACAAAACGTCGACCACTTTCTACTATCGCATCAAAGTAATATTTCCCAAAGCAGGTCACCCTGCAGTGAGTAAACCAACTATTACCACTGTGCAAAAAGCAGTTACGACAATGCCCCGCGCCATCTATCAGATACTTGATTCCGGCCAGGTAAAAGTGACCGTTGCTTACACCGCCAAAAATCAGTTTCCTAACACCGTCAGTGGTGCTGCCATTCTTTCAGGCAAAACCATTTGCGTTTTTGAAAAATTAGTAGCAGGAAAATCAGTCAAACCATTTTCGCCGGTAGAGATTAGAGAAGCATTTCTCATGCAAGTCGGACAGGTAGTCAGTGATTGCTCCGGCGGGCTATCGCGCGATCCTGATTTCCACAATGCCTACATGATTGACAGCCGCGAATTACCCGACGGCATAGAAAACACACTGCCATTTCTAGCCCCACCGGCCAACAATGCCGCAAAAGAAATGTGCGCGGCCCTGATTGCCGGCTTATCTGGTGGCAATAGTAAAGTTACCGACTGCGCCACTAAGAACTTTCCCAAGACCCGCGCCTGGATTATCAACAAACTGCGCCTGCAAAATTAAAAACCGCTAGCGCCGTACGCGTTCAGGTTCGCCCCCTCGGGGTATACAAGAATGCTACCTAGAGCTTTTTTTACAACCTACAGGTTGTAAAATTCCTTAGGCGTGAAAAAACTAATACCAGGACAAGCTAACTATCCTGGAACAGCGAACCAATACCGCCAATCAATCCGCCGCCACCAGATTCGGCAGCGCTTCCACCGGCTCGTGGAGCATGTTCAAGAATGCGATTTGCTAATCTGGAGAAAGGCAAACTTTGCAGCCAGACAGTGCCGTGACCAGTCAATGTGGCTAGAAATAATCCTTCACCGCCAAAAACCATTGACTTCAGATTACCGGCGCGGGCAATTGAATACTCAACACCAGGAGTAAAGCCAACTAAACAGCCGGTATCTACTCGCAAAGTTTCGCCTTTCAACTCTTTTTTAACGATAGTGCCGCAAGCATGCACAAAGGCCATCCCATCACCGCTAAGTTTTTGCAGAATGAAACCTTCACCACCAAAAAATCCGGTGCCCAGTTTCTGAGTGAAAGCGATGTCTAACTTGGTACCTAAGGCGGCGCAAAGAAAACCTTCTCTTTGACAAGTAACAGTGCCGCCTAACTCAGCCAGGTCAAGCGCAATAATTTTGCCTGGATAAGGAGCGCCGAACGCCACTGTTTGCTTGCCCGTACCGCTGTTGGTAAAGTGAGTGATCATGAGCGATTCACCAGCCAACATGCGTTTGCCGGCGCCAAACAATTTCTTCATCATGCCTTGATCGGCGTCGGTCCCATCACCCATCTTAGATGCAAAGGTAATGCCTTGCTCCATGTAATTCATGGCACCGGCTTCGGCAATAACAGTTTCACCAGGATCCAGCTCAATTTCGACCATCTGCATGTCGTCGCCTAAGATGGTGTAATCGATTTCGTGCGCCCGCATAGTGCCCATGGTTGCTCCTTCAAGAGATTAACTGAAGTGATTGCGTATAAGTGGATGTGGATTTTATCACGCCGAAGCTCTTGCCTGCCTTATTTTACTGCCGGAATTTTAGACAATAAAGTAGCGGTTGAAATCATGCCGGTATCGCGCAGCAAGTCAACCTGCGCATTATTGAAATTCACAAGGGCTCGCGCCTTTTCAATTAAAGCGGAGGTGTAGTCTTGTTGAGCTTTAAGCACATCGATGTTACGACCGATGCCATTTTGAAAGCGCAATTGGGCCAAACGCAATTCTTCATTAGATGAGCGCACCTGCGCCACCGCCTCATCAATTTTGCGATCGGTTTGCAGTGATCTTAAATAAGAACGTCGCACTTGAGCAGTGACGCGATTAAGAACTTGTCTTTGTTGTAGAATGGCTTGCCTGGCGGTGAGCTTAGCCGCATAAGTATTAGCCAGGTCAACGGTCCCCAATCCCTCAAAATTCCAGTTGACGTTAACACCAATAGTATAAAGAGCAGTAATTTGTCTTTGCCTTGGTACCAGTCCGCCGGCACCGACAGCGGCACCGGCCAGCGTAATAGGCACCAGTTCGGTACTGCGACCGAGTGTCTCACCAATACCAAACACGTTACCGGACAAAGCGACACTGGGTTGCAATTTTGCGGCGTTAATGACAATTTGCTTTTTCGCGGCCAGTCTCAACTCTTCATATTGTTTGAGCTCCGGGCGGTTGTCGATGGCCAGTTGCAATAGTCGCGCCGCATCAGCACTGTCTGCAATAACGCGAATTTTCTGCAAAAGCAAATCACTGGGCACGATATCGATGCCCTGATTATTGCTGAGAAATTCAGCCAGTGTAATGGCCGCTTCGCGCCGGGCTACCTGTTGATCGATGAGGTTCTGGCGATCTTGCGAGAGCTGAGTTTCAGCCTGCAAGACTTCTAAATTAGTCGCAAGCCCACCTTGCCTCAAATCTTTATTGAGCGAAAGTTGACTCTCTGATGTCTCCACCGCTTTGACTCGAATTTGCAGCACAGCTTCTTGCAAGAGCAAGTCATAATAATATTTGGCCGCATTCTGCAAAGTGTCGCTGACAGTGGCATGTTTAGCGTGTCTGGTAGCGCGAAGATTATTGCGATTTTGCAAAGCGCCAAAAACAACGCTGCCACCACGATAACCAAAATATTTAAATCCGGCCGAGGTCAAAATAAAAGGATTTCTAAAATTGAGCGGCTCTAAACTCTGTCCAAAAGGCACATTCGCTTTACCTTTGAGATAATTCCATTGATAGGCCAGATTAATATCAGGCAAAAATTTGCCCATTGAAGAAAGCATCTTGGCCTTGCTCACCCGAGCATCATAATCAGAAATACCGATATCGAGATTGTTGCGCACTGCCGTATGCACCACATCATCAAGACTCATGGTAGTTGAAGAAAGAGCATCAAGGCGCAGAGGATCTACACGCTTATCGATAGAAATTAAAGCGGACAGAGGCGGTTTGATAATTTGTATTCTTTGCGGATCGGCTCCACCCGAGAGGTCATCAACTGGCGCGATTTCTTTGGGCATATCATCGCCGGCAGCATTAAGCCCACGCAGCGGTAAATTGCCCGCTTGATCGTCACCCTGAGCTTGAGCGGCCTGACCGGTTAAAATTAGGGCCGAGAGCACGGCCGCAAACAGCAGTTTCTTTTTACATATTGATTGAGCGGCGATCATGCCAGTTGTCTCCCGAACTTCGAAGTACTGAGCGTCAATAAAATAATGGCGAAAGCGGTGAGCGCCAGAACGTCGGGCCAAATTGCTTCTAAACCTGCGCCTTTTAGAATGATGGCCCGCACACAATTGACGTAATAGCGCAAGGGATCAAGTAGTGAAATCCATTGAAATAATTCGGGAATACTCTCAAGCGGCGCCACGGCACCAGAAAGTTGAATCACCGGCAAGTTGACAAAAAACGAAGTCAAAAGCGACTGACGCTGGTTCTGCGAAAAAGCCGCCAGAGCGATGCCGATGGAAATACCCACAAGTATCGCCAGGAAGCTGACAAAAAGAAAAAGAAAAAAACTTCCGCGAAATGGCACATGAAAAACAAATGTACTGACTAGCAAACACACCATTACAGTGATCATGAGCAGAATTGACAGAGGAATAATTTTAGCCAGAAGAATTTGCAGCGAGCTCACCGGAGTCATCAGTAACTGCTCAAGGGTGCCCGAGTCTTTCTCGCGTATGACCGCCGCACTTGATACCAGCGTGCTAACGAGATTAAGCACCAGAGCGATTACGCCGGGCACAAAAAACCAACTGCTTATTAAACCAGGATTGTAAGCAAAAGTAATTTGTGGGCTGACAAGCTCACGAGATATCTGCGAGCCGGTCACCAACTCTCGATTAAAAGTGGCAACAATCTGACTGATGAAACCATAAGCAATACCAGCAGTATTAGCATCGACGCCATCGAGCAAAACTTGAATTGTGCCTGGGCCACCTTGTTTGACTACACGCTCCAAATCTGGTGGCATGATGATACCGGCTTCCAGGCGACCATCCTCGACCTTCTTAGATAGCGTGGCCTGTGTACCGCCTGACGGATTGAGATCGAAGACGCCGTTGTTAACCAGGGCGGCTACAATCTGCCGACTGATCGGCGATGAGGCGTTATCGATGACACCGAGGCGCAAATGTTCGACTTCGGGGCTCAAGGCAAATCCATAGAGAAAGAGCTGCAGCACCGGCATAAAGAAGAGCAAAAATATGAGCTGCCGATCGCGCATTATTTGCCGCAATTCTTTAATCACTAGAGCGCGCACCTGATGTCGATAATTATGAAAAGGCAATCGAATTGACATAATCTATCCTCCACCGGAAAGCTGCATTTTGCGCATGATCCGCGAGGCGCCAATCAGTAAAATTAGAGCGCAGAGAGCCAGTGCCAGAGGCAATTGCACCTGACTGCTGAAATCGCTACCGCGCACAAAAGCATTACGCGAAGCTTCGACAAAATAACGAGCCGGCAAAATATTGCTTATTAACGAAAGCGGATAGGTAATATTGCGCAGCGGATAGAGAAAACCAGAAAGGAGAAGTGCCGTGGTAAATCCAGTGGTGGCTACCATTTGCACTGCTGCACTTTGAGTATTGGCTCTGGTGCCGACAAAAATGCCAAACAAAACCGAGCTGGCCAGAAAGGTGGTGAGCGAAAGTAAATAGATAATCGGGTCGCCCACCAGCCTGATGCCAAAAAGAATCATGGCGATTGCCAGCACGATAATGGCCTGCACGAAGGCGATCACTGTATAAGCCATCGTCTTGCCGGCAACCAGTTCAAAAGATGAAATGCTGGAAGCATAGAGTTGCAAGATCGTGCCTTGCTCTTTTTCACGCGCCATTGCCAGGGCCGAAAGCAAGCAGGGGAAAATCCACAAAATTACGGCAGTGGCGCCGGGTGCGACATAGAGCGATTCTTCGCGACCGGGGTTGAACCATAAGCGCACCTGCGCGCTGACCAGGTTTTTCACTTGCATAAGATTATGACTGCGCAAAAAATATCCGGTGGTGGCAATGACACTGTTTTTAATTACGCGGGCGTTATTGACGTCTGTGGCGTCGATGATCACCTGCACCGGAGAAATCTCTCCGCGTTTGAGCTTGCGAGAAAACTCCGCCGGAATAGTAATTGTAGCTTTGGCCTCCCCCAGATCAAGGGGGCCCATCGCCGACTTGCCCACCCACCTTGCCGGAGTGAGCTGGCCATTAGCAAAAATGGTATCAATATATTCGCGACTGAGAGCGCCGTTGTCATAATTTCGCACTGCCACCGGAATATCTTTCGACTCGAGTCTTGTGGCATAGCCATAGAGCAGCACAGCCACTGATGGCAGCAAAAATGCCAGAGCAAGAGTCAATTTGTCTCTTCTGAATTGAGCAATTTCTTTAGCGGCTTGAGAAAATATACGCATCAAACTTCACCCGACGCGCGCTGCACAATTGAAATAAACGAGTCTTCCAGGCTGAAAGGCATCTGTCTGCTCGACAAAAGCGTAAGACCCTGAGCCATCAACTCGCTCTCCAGCAAGGGCAGCTCTTGGTTAGGATTGTCAAAGACCACGTGCAAACTGTCGGCAAACATCGACACGCGCCAGGAAATATATTTACTTTTTAGAAAAGCGTAGGCACGCTGTGCGTCAGAAAAACGCATCTCAACAAGTTTGCCTGGTTGACTGCTTTTAATTTCACTTGGTGAGCCTTCGGCCACCAGCGAGCCTGCTACCATAAAACCAAGGTTGTTGCAGTATTCGGCTTCTTCAAGAAAGTGAGTAGTAACAAGAACCGCTGTGCCCTGGCGCGAAAAGTCGCGAATCAATTTCCACATCTCGCGTCTGGCCAGAGGGTCAACCCCTGATGTGGGCTCATCTAAAAACAAAACCTGCGGCTGGTGCAATACGGCGGCACCAAAAGATAATCTTTGTTTCCAGCCGCCCGGTAGCTTAGCGGTGAGAAGACCCTCCTGCCCGGCCAGATCAGAGCTGTTCAAAACCCAGCCAATGCGTTCTTGCTTGAGCTTATCGGGCACCAAGTAAACGCCACAATAAAATTCTAAATTTTCGCGAATAGTAAGATCGTCATATAAAGTAAATTTCTGGCTCATGTAGCCAATTTTTTGTCGCAAAGCCCCAGAGCGTAAGTTTGACTTTTGCCCGCAAAGCTCCATACGTCCGGCGCTTGGTTTAATTAAACCGCATAAGATTTTAATGGTGGTAGTTTTACCGGCACCATTGGCGCCCAATAGTCCGTAAATGTCACCGTAGGCTACATTTAAATTGACTTCTTTAACGGCGTGAAATGAGCCATAAACTTTCTTCACCCCTTGAGCGAAAATTGCCGACCGATTGACAGAATCAATACCATTGCCTTTAGCGATGAAAGGAAAGGGTCTGTCAACAAGAGCAGCCCCGGTATTTGTTTTTGCGCGCAATTTGGTGACGAAAACATTCTCTAAAGTCGGCTCTTGTATAGAAATCTGGAGATTCTCGACTTTTTCGGCGGCGGCGGCCTTGCGCACAGCATCAGATGCAGTGCCGCTATCTTTCACCAGTACATCAAGGCGGTCGCCAAAAGTTTGCACATCGGCAAAAATTGACGGATCGCTTTTTTCAATCAAATGCAATCTTTTTTCTAAACCGTCGATGGCCGACCCGCGCACTTCCAGGCGCGCGAGACCAAGATTGCCCTTAAGCTCGGCCGGGCTGCCCATTTCTTCTACCGCACCCTCATGCATGAGAATGAGGCGATTGCAACGCTCGGCTTCGTCAAGATAAGGCGTGGCTACAGCTACAGTGACACCTTCGGTGGTGACAGTAGCCAGCAAGTCCCAGAACTCACGGCGCGAGACCGGGTCAACACCGGTAGTGGGTTCATCCAAAAGCAATAATTTCGGCCTGGCAATGAGAGCGCAGCAAAGAGCCAGCTTTTGTTTCATACCACCTGAAAGCTGGCCAGCCAACCGGTCGGAGAAACGTTCTATATTCATCAGTTTTAAATATTTGGCGCTACGCTCAACAAATACATCTTTATCGACTTCTCTAAGTCCGGCCACATAACGCAAATTTTCAGCAATACTCAAATCTAAGTAAAGCGAAAACTGTTGGGTTAAATATCCGATTTCAAGGCGCACGTCGCGAGGCTTGACACCGTGCACCAGAGCCGATCCGCCCGACTGCTCCATGACGCCGCTGAGGACATGAAAAGTCGTAGTTTTGCCGGCACCATCCGGACCAATTAAACCGAAAATTTCACCTTCAAAAATTTCGAAATCAAGACCTTTGACTGCTTCAAGAGAGCCATAAGATTTTTTCAAACCCTGAACTTTGACCACCGGATCTGTGGCACTGACAGTGCTTCTAGTAAGGTTTTCTAACATGATTAAGGCGCGTCTGCGAGAATCTCAGCGTCAGCCGGCATGCCCGGTTTGGCAAAGCGGTCAGGCTGAGCAATGGCTATTTTGATACCAAACACTTGCTTAACGCGATCATCCTTGAAATAAATATTTTCTGGAGTAAATGAACCTTCCGGATCAATTTGAATAACCTTGCCTTCAAATGGTTTATCCGGCGAAGAATCAAGAAAGACTTTTGCTTTCTGGCCGATGCGCACTCTGCCTATCTTGCCTTCCGGCACATAGCCACGCAAATACACTGTATTTAGATCAATAAGTGATATCAGCGTCTGTCCTGGCACAGCCACCACCCCTGGTTCTACCACTCTGGCGGTGACCACTCCTGTAATCGGACTTTTAACGTTGAGGTAGGAGATATTGGCTGAAATTTGCTCTTGATCGGCTTGAGCACTGCTCTCTTCTTGCCGAGCAGATTTGATTTGATAGCGAGCCTGATTGAGCTGATCTTCCAGTACGTTTACCTGAGTTCTGCGCATACTAGGATTCAGCCTGGTGCTGCGGGCCTGAGCCAGAGCGCCTTTAGAAACTTTCAACTGTTTGCGTGCGGCATCAACCGAACTAATTCTTGCTATCACCACCGCCTCGGCAGTGGCGGCGTTAGTGGAAGCCTGGTCGTTTTCGTCAAGAGTGACGGCCCCTTTTGAGGCGAGAAAACCATATCGCTGCTTACGCACGCGAGCCAGCTGCAAGCCTGACTGCGCTTGCGTCAATTGCGCCTCGGCCTCGCCCAGCTTTGCCTCGGCGGCAGAGACGTTGGCGTCGGCCTGGTCAATTTGCGCACGCATATCTTCAGACGACTGCGTCACCCGCAATTTGGCCTCTTCAATTTGATTATTGACTACACCAATTTGATAGTTCGATTGCTCAGCCAGTGCTGCAGCCTTTTGCTTCTTTGCTTGAGCTCCGCGCAATTGCGCCTGAACATCGTCGTCACTGAGTTTGACTAGCAGCTCGTCTTTTTTAACCAGGTCGCCTTCGCGAAAACCAACAAAATCGACGCGCCCGCCAATTTTTGCACCGACATTGGTTTCATAACCTTCTATGCGCCCGCTCACCTTAATGCTGCCGTCGTCCACAGGTGGTTTAAAGAATTGCTTATAGGCATAGAAGCCCGCTGTAGCCAGAAGGCCCAGCACCAGCAAAATCATCAGCGGTTTCAGCGGGAAGTGCCGCGCTGGTTTAGCCGCAGGTGGAGCACTGACGTTGGCGCCGGCCGGCGGCGATACTTGAGAGTCAGGTTGCGAGTCGGCAGTTTGCATTTCATTTCTCTTTTTGGCGGGCAGGGCCACAGGTGGCATTTACCGAATGGTCTATATAATGGTACCATACCAACCGGTATGGATAGCAAGACGGCTTTTCAGTTAAGATAATTAGTACCGCCCAATCCCATTAAAGGAACTGTAATTGCCCGCCGACCTTACAGTCACCACAAATATTGATTCTTTGAAAAAAGTACACTCGCGCAGCAAACGCGATCAGATCGTGCAGGCCGCCATTAAAGTGTTTCTGGAAAATGGATATAAAGCCACCAGCATGAACCGGGTGGCACAAGAAGCGGGTGTGATAAAAGCCACTATTTACAGTCATTTCAAAGACAAAGAACAGCTATTCATCGCTATTATCGAAGAGTTGACCGTCAAGAAAATTGACCTCAACTATGAAGACCTTGACCCGATAATGGCTCTCAGCCCAGATCAATTTATCGATCTGATCAGCAGTAAATTTTCAGTCCTGATGAACGATCCGCAATATCACCGCCTCTTCCGCTTGATGGTCGGTGAGTCTGAGCGTTTTCCAGAGCTGGCCACGATCTACGTTAAAACTGTCATTCTCAGAGGAATGGACCTGGCCACCCAATATTTTGACCACCACCCTGAATTGCGCATTGAAGACAGTGCGGCTATGGCTCACATTTGCGCCGGGTCATTTGTATCATTAATGGCCTGGCAGCAGGTTCTGGGCGGGAATAAGCTTCGACCGCTGGAAGCTTCGCGAGTAAAAAATATGCTGCGAGCGCTTATTTGCGAGCGTTAAAACTTGCTAAGAAAATACTGAAGGGCGCGGGCTGCGGGCATAACAAGTAGAGGCACCTCTGGTTGTTGGCCGAAACGTGAGCACCGCAATTGTCTGTATCTGTGTTGCTGGAGAAAAAGGCCGCAGTATTTGCGCTGAAAGTGCAGTCGACTCCTCAATTGGGTGGCGACGGCTCTGGTGCGTTGCCGAAGTTTTACGTCGCCACAGGTAAGTCAGATCATGCAGCGGTCGGCATCGATCTGGGCACGAGAAATATTCGTTGTGTTTGCGTACAAGAAAATCAGCTGATCGATGCCACAGGCCTGATTGCTTCATCTGTTCAAGTACTGAGCAATGGCAAATTGTCGGTCGGTCATACCGAAAGTGCATCTTCAGAAGACCTGATTCACTCAGTAAGAACTAAACTGGGCACAGACTGGGTGGCCAATCAGGTCAACTTCCACTTTACCGCTCAGCAAGTTTACTCAACACTGATGTACTGGGTAAAACTCAAATGCAACGCGCAATTAGGAAAGCCAGTCAGTAAAGCCGTAATTACAGTGCCGGTGTCTTTCACCAGCAATCAGCGCAGACTGGTAAAAGAAATAGCAGAAGCAGAAGGCCTGGAAGTCTTGAGGTTAATAAATGAGCCTACAGCCGCAGCCCTTTGTTATTTTAGCGAAAATCCGCAGAACAATGGCCGCCACCTCGTTGTCACTATGGGTGGTGGCGCTTTCGGCATTACCGCAATTGAATTCAGCAATGGCATCATTGAAGTAAAATCTTGCAGCGGTGAAGAAATCGAGGGCGATGATTTTGATCAACTACTGGTAAGGCATTCAATTGACGAATGCAGCAATGCCAATAATTTAACAGTAAGACTCAATGCCGCCACCATTGAAAGGTTCAGAGCCGCAGCCGAAAAAGCGAAAAAAGATCTGTCTTTCAGTGAAACAGCCCATATTCGCATCACCAATTTGACCCTTGAAGACGCCGGCATTTTAAATTTAATTGGTCTGGGAAATTACAATCTGATCACCAGCATCACGCGAGATTCATATGCAGAAATAGTTTCAAGCTTGACCCATAAGTTTCAGCAGCACCTTGCCCATGTTTTGGCAGAAGCCAGATGGGAAGCCGGTGCTGTTGATAGAATCATATTCGACGGCGGCATGCTTGACCAGCCACTAATACACAAAATTGTCACTGCCACTGTTTCGGCCGCGCAGGTAAAAACTCCGCCGCTTAGCTACGCAGCAGCAAGCGGAGCCGCACTGCAGGCGCACCTGATTTTAGAAGACAGAAGAGACATGATTGTCTGGGACACAATCTCTATACCGGTTTTAGCCGAGCGCAGCGACGGCAGCTGCGCCACAGTAATTGCCAGAAACACACCACTACCGGTGCGCGCCTACTGTCAAGTGCAAGCCCAAAATGCCACTGCATGCGCTGCGATTTTTCAAGGAAACAGTAACAAAGCCGCAGACAATGCTCACCAGGGCGACGCGCTTGTCAACAGCTGTCCGCCAGCCAGCAACGATAGTCAGAACATCGAAATTGCCGTAATTGTCGATCAAGACGGCATCATCGAATATGGTGCCAGACACATAGGCCTCAACGTCAATTTGACCACGTCAGTTTATCCGGCCATAAACACTGCTTATAAAAGCAATATTGCAGACCTGGAAAATTTCCGCAATCTTCCGCAGGATACTTTGTTTTATCAGCACCGCATCGAAAGGCTGGCTCGCAGACTCAATATCGAAGCCGACCGAATATTTGAAGCTTTGCACAGTATGGGTTACACCACCGGCAGCATCAAAAACAGAACAGCAATCGAATCACTATTGCATAAATTGAAAAAAACAAAACACAAAAAGCGCGCTTGATGCAACTGACTTTTTAAAATTTTAAAAGTCTTTGCTGTGTAATTCGAATTGCATACCGAGGGAATCGGTGCGAGCAGTGCCCATATAGCCGGTCTTGCTATTCTTAATTTCATAGTCGCCGCCGGCTGTTTTGGTAAATCTTGTGACGCTATTGTCAGGGCGATAAATGTCAAACTCGTTGCCGGATACTTTCACTAGTTTGCCGCGCACACCATTTGGATAAGCGACTATGAAAGTATTAGGACCAGCTGGAGCAATTATGGTGCCGTCAGCAAATCCGCCCACCACTTTTCCACTGTTATCGGGATACTTTGTCAAAGAACACTCGCTACCGTCAACCATCTGCATCTCAAGCAGAGTGTAGGGCTTGTTGGTCGGTGCTTGTTTGTCGTAAGGGTCATAGTTATTTTTTGCCGAAAAAACAAAAGCGCTGTCGGTCAGCATTTGGCTGCCGTCGGTGGCAAGTTCAGAAGCCAGGGCTTTTGCCAAAAATCTAATGGGATGATGTCCTTTTTTCTTCTCTGGTGGAGGCAAAGTGGAAAGGTAAGCTTCGCAAGTTTTAATTGGGTCAGGCTTTGAAGGATCGATGGCTGCTGGAGGCAGAGGTTGAGCTGGCTGACTAATTTGAACCGGTTTTGTGGCTAATGCCGAATTGACACTGCAACCAACAAGGGCAGCAACCGACAACAACTTCCAATTTAATCCGCGCATCAAAGCCTCCAGCTTACTTACAAAACGGCAGCTCAGTATAGTACGGATTCGGTCGCCGCAAAGGACATATTACGCGCGCTATAGATTTCGTAATTTCACGACGGCTGTGGGAGTTTCCCTATTGTGATCGTCGCAGATTAAAACTAAGTTGCTTATGTTGATCTAAATAAGAGTATTTCATGCCTTTAGCCGACTCTGGCATCGACAAGCAGCTTCCCCCGACTGCATCAGAACAATCAGTTCAGGCTCTAGAGAGCTTGCGCAAAGAGACGCAGGCTCATGCCCGTCAGACAGCAGACACCGGCCTGATCGGACAAGCATTGACCGGCGTTACCGAGTTTTGGCATGGCAGCGACAAAGCCGGCCAGCAAACCAAGCAACTGGCTGACGAACTGGCACGAGAAATTAAGGCCGGCAACAGCAAGCGCGCCGCTGAGCTTTCGCAACAGGCTGCCGCTGTGGTTCTCGCCGACAAAAACGCTCTTAATACCGCCGGTCAAATCGACATGTATGGTTCGGCCCTGGTGAAATCAGTCGGTTTATTCATGCCGGGAAAAGCCGGTTATATGGTCGCTGCCGGGGCAGCCGCCCTTGATGCCTACAAACCCGGTCAAAACAAGTCGGCCGCAGCAGGCGCCCTTGATGTGGGCCTGGACGTAGCCAAAGCAGTTGGTCTCAAGGCATCTTTCGACTTTGCCGCTTCGCGCCAGTGGGGCATCGCTGCAACCGGTGTTGGCCTGGGCGTCACCTCGCGAGTTTCAGAAACAGCATTAACTCGCAGTAACTATCTGGATGGCAAAGGCAACTACAGTGCCGCTGCCGGTATGGAAAAAACTTTTGAGGCAGCCACCAATACCAGTGCTCTGACAAGCGACATTGCCAGCTTTATGATTGCCCGCGGAGCACTGGGTAAGTTGAGCAAAGTTAGCGGTTTTGCCGAAAATAAAATGCTTGCCACCACTTTAACCGGCGGCATTTACGGTGCTTCGAAAGGCTCGGTTGACGAAATTTTGCGCCAGGGCAAAGAAAACGTTTTCCAACCTGGTGAATTTGCTAAACACGTTTTCGCCAGCACAGCCAGCAACGTGGTAGGCGCTGCTATCGCCGGTAAAATCGGCAGAGTAAGCGATAAGTCTGCCGTGGAAAAAATTGAGCCCCTTCGCTCGGCCGAAACAGGGGATAAATCTGGTTTATTTAGCGGCGCCAAAAATAATTTTGTCGGATCTGCCGCTCGCGAATATCAGATGGTTGGCCAGACTCTGCCCGTAGCTGAAATGATGGCTCGCTCGAAAGAAGCCTTTGCAGTCACTCGGGTGCGCGAAATTAAATCTGGCGGCGAGCTCGGCCCCGAGCAACGAATGCTGATTCAGCACAATAGCAAAACTAATCCAATCAACGATAAATCGAAAGTGGCGGCCTCCTGCGATTTAATCGCCAGCTGCAATCCGTCACTTTTACCGGGTTTCCTGCAAGCAAAACATATATCTGCCTCAGCTCAAGAAAGCCTGTGGCTGACTCAAACCGGCTCACGTTTACGCTTCGCCAACAGCATTGAAAAACTCGGCAATCATGTCAGCCCCGTGGCACTAGGCGATAAATCAGTCAGTAGCATTTTGCGTGATCCTGATGCTCGTTATTTATTGCGCCACAAAGACACGCATGATCTAGGACTGTACGCCGATGTTTTGAAAGGTTTCAAAATTCCAGGCAGAAAAATTATTGATGGCGGCGCCGATAGCGTCGTGATTGAACTGACTAACAATCAGATTTTGAAAATCACGCCAAATACCTGGAACCCAGCCTGGGGCAGCCGCACTTTTGCTGACGCTCAGGGAGTTGTGCATCGCTTTGATGCCAGAATTATAGGCAAACCGACATTGACCGACGGCCCTTACGGCAAAGCTAATTACTTCATCCAGGAGCGAGTAGAAACACCCGTAAGCGAAACCAGCATGATGCTTTTTGCTCACAGATTAGATCGAGATCGCAAATATACGTTCAGTGATAGAGACCCATCACAGCTTGGTTACACAGATCTGGGCAGCGGCAAAAAAGGGCTTGTGCTGATTGATTATGACGCTGTAGAAGAAAGTGCACTGATGTTGAAAAACATCAGAGACAGGCGCAATCAAAGTTAAAATCAACTGCCTGTATGGCGCTTGAAAGTTACGGCAAAAATGGTGCCCACACCGTTGCTCGGTGTATCAATCACCACTTTAGCGCGGTACGAGCGCGCGATTTCGCGCACAATGGGCAGGCCCAAACCACTACCTTGCTCACCGGTACCAAGTACACGATAGAAGCGCTCAAATACGCGTTCTCGCTCTTCTTCGGCAATACCAGGGCCATCGTCTTCGACCATCAATAAAACATGATCGCCGGCCAACACGCGTACCGTAACGTGGCCACCGTGCTGGGTGTAGCGCAATGCGTTGTCTACGAGATTCATCACAAGCTCACTTAAGCTGGCAGGATCACCTTCTACCATTGCCGAACTCTGAGCACCTTCGAAAGCCAAATCAATATTTTTTGCGATGGCCACATTAACGAGATCAGAAGTGGACGCTGCCGCCACATCATTGAGATCGAATACTTGTCGCGGCACAATGGCCGCTGCGTTTGGCTCAGCTTTAGCCAGAGCCAGAAGACGATTTACCAGATGTGTCATGCGATTAACACCGTGGTCTAGTTGAGTGACAACCTGATCAACTTCTGCTGCTTTGGTAAAGCCTTGCAATAAACCGATATAAGTTTTAAGACCCGCTAAAGGAGTGCGCAACTGATGGGCGGCATTGGCGACGAAACGATTTTGAGCCTCAATATCGCTACGCAAGCGACCAAGTAATTCATTGATTGAATGCACAAGGGGACGCACCTCCAGCGGTGCACTTTCATCAGAAAGCGCATGGAGATCATATTGCGAACGACGCAGAAGGGCTTCCTGTACATCTTTCAGAGGAGCAAGACCACGGCCGATTCCTGACCAGATGGCCATAGCTCCAAGCAGAATGAAAAATATTTCTGGGACTACCATACTGACCAGAAGTTCCTGGGCAAATCTTTGTCGCGCTTTTAAAGTTTCGGCAACTTGCACAATAAAAGTTTCGCCCTTAGTCTCTGGATCCGGCACCGGTACTAGAATAGACGCCACTCTTACTTTGGTACCTTCCATCACTCCATCTGAAAACTGGGGCACAGCAAGAGTGAGATTTTTAGGCAAGTCCGGCATATTATCGTCGCCGGAAATCCGCACCCTATCTGGTGACAGAATCTGATAATAAAAACTGTCAGTATTGTCGTGACGCAAAATCGAACGCACGTAGGTTGGCAAATCGATCAGATACTGCCCGCCTTTATGGCTGGTACGCACAGCAACCGAGTCGGCCGAATTTAGCAGTTCGCGATCATAAGTATCGTTGGCAAATGCCACCGACGTAAAATATGCGAATGCCGTAGAAAGCAGCCAGAGAGTAGATAAGGGCATTAGCAACCAGGTTAAAAGCTGGCTTCTAATCGATGTGTTATGCGGTCGTTTCAATCAGATATCCGAGGCCTCGCATGGTTCGTATGCCAAACCCATCGCATTCGAGTTTTTTGCGCAAACGGTGCACGATGATTTCGATGGCGTTGTGGGTCAGGTCAGTATCCCAGCTGGTCAGGTGATCTGCAATCTGATTTTTGTTGACGACTCTGCCTGCCCGTTGCAATAAAAGCTCAAGAACCGCCAGCTCACGTGCTGATAGGTCGATTGGGCTGTCGTTGACAAGCACCCGTCTTGATGAAGTATTGAATTTAATCGGTCCATAAACAAAGTCTGTGGTGTTGCCCCAACGGTCTTTACGAATCAGTGCTCTGACTCTGGCCATTAATTCAGGCAGTTCAAACGGTTTGGTGAGATAGTCGTTAGCACCAGAATCAAGACCAGAAACTCTGTCTTCCAGTCGGTCTCTAGCGGTGAGCACCAGCACGGGCAGTGCTTGGCCGCGATTGCGAAGGTTTGACAAAACTTCCATGCCGTCCATCTTGGGCAATCCAAGATCTAAAATCAGCATGTCATAATCTGTATATTTAAGAGCATGATCAGCGTCGGTGCCGGAGCGCACATGATCAACGGCAAATCGCGTGTTGCGTAATGCTAGAGCTATACCTCCCGCTAGAAAATCATCGTCTTCAGCAAGCAAAATTCGCATCGTGTCTACCCTTTCAGGACTCTTTACCTTGTCGGCCACTTGATTAAAAGTGTTCACTTTTTCGCTCTCTTTTTATTTGCCTTGGCTTCGCTACATGCCGGGGCGAGCGAGCTCTCTTACTAACATAATGACCTATTCTTTCATTGAGCTTGCGGCGAAAGTATTAAATCTAAAATTGTGCTGCTCGGCCATGCTGCACATCGCTTTCCAGCTCTTAACAAGCTCAATTCGAGTCTACGTCGCTGATTGCCAGCAAAAGTGGCGCCAAACTGGCCGCCTCTGCCTGTTTATTGGTGGCTTTAAGGGCGATTATGTAATCTACTAATACTTTGCGCCGCTCTTCAATAGGAAATGCTTTGCCGCCCAGAGCCATTGTCCAGGCTGCCTGTAATAGTTTTACAGCTTGATCATTTTTTCCGCAGGCAATTTCAAAATGCGCCAGGTTTCGAATTTGCATCATCTGTTGTAGAGAGTTTACGCCGAATTTTTTCACTACTTGCGTTCGGCACGCTGCAAACACATCAAGCACAGCTTTTTTCTTCATTGGATCGACACAGCAGTTGGCCAGCTCATTTAAGGAGCGGTCGTTCAACCAGAGCACTCCAGCGGCTCCATCGCTAATTCGATCATCTTCGGTAACCGCTTTGTACAATGCCGCATCACATTTGGCTGTGAGCGCAATATCACCCATCTTATTATAATTATCGCGCAAAAGACTGATGGCATCGACGATATCGCTGGTGGTGCCATACTTTTTCGCCAGAGCGAGATTTAAATCAAGCAATGGTTTTAGTTTGTCTTGCAGATTTTCAACCTTGCACCATTCGATTAAATAGCTGAGCGACGGTGCGCAAAGATATGTTCCACCTTTGCCGAAGCGCCATATTATCCGTTCGGTAGTCTGTTGCCTAAGGTCTTCAGCAACAGCTTCGCTGCCAATTTTGTAAGCCTGTGCTCGCCATGAACTCTGATTGAGTTCGGCAGCCAACGCCGGACTGCGCTCGAAGAGTTTGGCGCGCCACCGGGGATATTTTTCAAGGCGCAAATAAAAATCTATGAGACAGGCCTGGTAAGCCGATTGCTCATAGGGTCGGAGTTTAGAGCCTTCCAGGGCGAAATCATATGCTTTAAACCACTGCCCATTATTTTTATACAGATCGTAAAGGCCATAAACGCGACCATTATCCCAGTCATGAAATCGCTGAGCAAATTCAAAAGCTTCAAGAGCCCTATTTTGAACACCTGTGGCTGACCAATACCTTCCACAAAGCATGGCATTTGTCGCTGTGGTGCATTCTGGTTCGCGCTGCATCTGTCTGTCGCAGGCAGCATCAGCGGCTAGCCGTTGCGATGGACTCAACTCGCCAAATAGCGCTTTAATACGAGCAATCTCAACCGCTAAACTGTCTGACGGCAGTTTTTCATTTTGTTTTTGCAAATCGAAGAGTTCTAACCGCAAGTATGTGAACATATCAATTTTGTTTCCCACTACTTCGGCCAGATCGGCGCGCCGGAAGTCAGCGGAACTGTGCTCGTTTTCAATTCTTGCATCAGGATTCTTCTTCAATTCTATGATGGCGGCAAGCAGAGCCTCATCGTGTTTAATTTGCCACACTCCATTATCGTCTCCACACATGAAGCGCTTTAGCGGGTGACGTTTGGCCAAATCAAACAGTTTTCCGGCCGCTGTGTAGTTTCCATAGACAATATTTTCGAATGCGCTCGCTCTTGCCCGAGGTAAAATCACTCCGCGGCTTGGCCAGTCTGGCTTTTTCTCAACATCTTTTTTCAAATCAGGATACTCTAAAAACAGCCTCGGCAAAACAGCCTCTGAAGCGGCATTGGGCTGGAGCACTTTTGGCTCAGCATAGAAATCTTGTTTCGGTAGAAGAACACTCAGATGCGGCTCGGCATCCACGACAGGCTCTGCAGCCGCAGCATCCACACTATTATCACTAACCAGATGAATAGCACCGTGGCTCAAATAATTAGTGCCGGCCACGGCACAGACAAGCGCCCCCCAGGCCGCCACCACCACACATAAGTTGCCAAATTCGCCCTTGACCATCAATGCTTGAAATCTCACCACTAAGCAAGCGTAACTGATTGCAAGCATCTCATAAACTCTGGCTACAGTCCTAATATAATGAGCAAAAGGCTGCCTTTAGTGCCGCAGGGCGCAAGCGTGGCCGTATTCATTGGAGACAAAAATGCTCAAGGCCGGTATCGTTGGTCTGCCAAACGTAGGCAAATCTACTCTTTTTAATGCTCTCACCGCTTCCTATCAGGCGGAGAGCGCTAATTATCCGTTCTGCACCATTGAGCCCAATACCGGGATAGTCAAGGTGCCTGACGAAAGGCTGGATAAGCTAAAACAGCTGGTCAATCCGCAACAAGTATTGCCGGGCGTTTTTGAGTTCGTAGACATTGCCGGTCTCGTTCGCGGTGCCAGTCGCGGAGAAGGTCTCGGTAACCAGTTTCTTTCGCACATTCGTGAAGTAGACGCCATTGTTCACGTGGTGCGGTGCTTTGAAGACGAAAATATTACCCACGTGGACGGTGCTATCGATCCGCTGCGCGACGTTGAGACCATTCACATTGAGCTGGCCATGGCCGATCAAGCCTCAATCGCCAAAAGAATGGAACGCCTGAAAAAGCAGAAAAACAATGTCGATAAACGCTCACAATTAGAAATGAGCATTTTCGAAAAGGTCTCGCCTTATATCGACAAAGTCGAAGCAGTTGATCTGTCAGTTTTGACCGACGAAGAAAAAGAAATTCTTCCGCAACTGCAACTTTTATCCACGAAGCCTTTGCTCTATGCCGCCAACGTCAAAGAAGACCAGCTGGCGGATCCTGACGCCAATCCACACTTGAAAGTTTTGAAGAAAAAAGCGGCCGAAGAAAACCGCCCGGTAGTATTGATTTCAGCTCAAATTGAAGCCGAGCTTTCGGCACTCGACGCCGAAGAACGTAACAGCTATCTAGAAAGCCTGGGAGTGACCGATTCTGGAGTCAACACCATGATTCGCTCCGCCTTTGCTTTACTTGGCCTGAAAACTTACTTCACTGCCGGTGAGAAAGAAGTGCGTGCCTGGCCATTTGAGCAAGGTTTCACCGCGCCTAAATGCGCCGGCATTATTCACACCGACTTCGAGCGGGGCTTCATTAAGGCCGAAGTAATAGGCTACAAAGACTATGTCGCTTGCGGCACAGAAAAAGTAGCCAAAGAGAAAGGCCTGATGCGCCTGGAAGGCAAAGACTACGTCATGGCCGACGGCGACGTTGTGCACTTCCGTTTCAACGTTTAAGCAAATTTTGCATTTTGG
>JADYXQ010000014.1 GCA_021772135.1 Candidatus Obscuribacter sp. | reverse complement strand
TGCAGGACCGCCGCGAGCGTGAACTGCCGAACACCTGGGGTATCATCCCGATGGAAGATATCCGCACCGGCCAGCGCAAGAGCGTCTGGTTGCCGCCCAAGTGGTGGCCGTTCCAGGGTAAGGGTCGCGGCGTTCGCGATCAGTACGCGCAGAACTTCCAGAATGCACGCGGCGAAGTAATCGCTTTCTTCCGCAACAACGGCATCCTCTGGGAAGAGTTTTCCACAGAAGAGGGTGTTGCAGCTCAACCGAAAATTCGGAAGCTGCTTTCCGGCCACTAACGGTCAGTCAACGTTTAAACCTAACAAAAGGAACTCTCATGTATAACTACAAGCAATATATGCAGACTGCCCTGTTGGCGGCGGCGCTGACCCTCGTGGCAGCACCCGCCTTCACTCAGCAGGCACCAGTCTCACCAGCCGTCAAGGCTCAGGTCGCTCCCGATCCTGATCCTTGCAGCTCCATTGTCGGCACCATCGATGGTGCTGATCAGAGCACACCGTCGAACAACTATTACGACAACTACGGCGGCTACTACTCTCAGCCCAAAGCCGACCCCAAACCGCAGAATCCGATCTCGGCAACCTGCGGCTCCGGCCGGCTCAGCATCATGGTTGGCACCACCCCCAGCGACCAGTCGGGTTTCTCGCAGTCGCACCGCCACTATGGTCACTACATCATGGACAAGATTCCCTTGACCGTGATTCTCAACGTGGATGAGTCGGTGGAAATCGACTTCACTTCGCTGGTCAAGCAAAAGACTCTGGGCTTCAACGGCTCGGATTTCATGCTGGCTCAGCAAGGTCCTGGGGAAACTCCGGCAGTGCAAATTTCCGGACCGCAGATTCGCTCGCGCGCCATCAAAAACGCTGCGGGTGAAGTGATTGGCAAACAGACCCGCAAAATCTACGTGATCAACTTGATCGTGCAGTCGAGCGTCTACAAGCCGGTCATCCCCTTCCAGCTCGATCTGCGCTACGCCTTCGACAAGACTCCCGACGGCAAGCCTAACTGGAAGACACTGACCACTCCTGATTTCGTTGTCTCTCGGCCGAATATCGGGGACAACGGAGAAGAGCTGCTCGAGGGCAATCTCGACGACAAGTCGAATCGCATCTCGTTCATGACGGTGCTGGCGCTTTCGCTGGGTACCTTCTTGCTCCTGCTCATTCCTGGCATCGCCGGCGTCAAGTACATCAACCGTGTACGCCCGCGCAAGGTGATTCCCGCTAACCGCGCCGCCTGGAATGTCTTCGAGAGTCAGTACAAAGACGCCAAGGCAAACGGTGTCTACAGTCGTAAGCACATTCGTGCCATCGTGCACGCTCTGCGGCGCTACCTCAGCACGCTGAGCCAGTTCCCGCAGCTGGAAGCATTGACGGTGATGGAAATCTCTGCTCGTTTCTCGGAAGAGGAACAGGCCGGACGCATCGCCTCGGTGATCACGCTGTGTGAAAACGATTTGTTCGTCGCCGAGAACAACGGTGAACAGGACAACGCTCCTACCAGTCTGGACAACGAGCAGATCAAGAGTCTGTTCGAAGACCTGCAAATTCTGGTGCCGCGTCCCTGGGACTCGAAATAATCGGCTAGAAGCTAAGCCGGATCACGTAGAGAGTTGCGTCGCAACGCCTCGCGTGGTCCGGCCGTGGCTTCTCTTTCTTAACTCAAAGGGACGACTATTGCTCTCTAGAGATCGCATTAACCACAGACGGTTTGTGAGGTCTCACCAGTGCGCACTGGCAGCTCAAGCTGTAACAGTGCGTAGTGGTGAGGCCTCATGGCTGCCTGTCCTGTCAACTTAGAAACTAAGAACGGACTTAAAATCATGAAACGGAACACTCTCTTTAGCGGGTTCTTCGGCTCACTGCGTACATTCGCAGTGCTACTGGGACTCGTTTTCACCATCACCTACACCGGTGTCGCCGTCGGCAATGCTGCCGAAGTAACGGCACCGCCTCAAACCGCAACCGTCGCCACCGTTCAAGCCGACTTCGTCGATGGCCCCGCCATTTACAAATCTGCTTTCGAAGCCCTGCGCGACCTACACTCTGAACTGCAGGACCCCGCTGTCCGTGCCGAGTTCGTCAAACAGTGGGAGCATCGTCACGACAGCGACGGCGTTCTCAAAACCGAAGCCGGGACTGACAAAGCCGTCTACGAGATGATGTGGAGTCTCGGCCAGCGCTTCGACTACTACAAGCTCCCTGCCGCCGCCAAAGAAGAGCAGGACATGACCACCGCTCGCATGGCCGGCATCGGTGCCACCCTCAACCAGAAGGGTCTGGTTAAGGCTATTCGCGCCCTCGGCAAAGAACCGAAGCGTGAAGACGTTCTGCCGCTCCTCAACTTGAGCGACGATCGTCCCATGGTTGTGGCCGAACAGCCTGACACCAACAGCCCGGCCGGCAAAGGCGGAGTGATGAAGGGTGATCGTATCGTTGCTGTGGACGGAGTTCCCGTCAACGGCAAAACTCTCGACGCAGTGGTCG
Organism: Candidatus Obscuribacter sp.; assembly: GCA_021772135.1. GTDB lineage: Bacteria > Cyanobacteriota > Vampirovibrionia > Obscuribacterales > Obscuribacteraceae. Next base: position 11,595 of record JADYXQ010000014.1, on the reverse strand, counting down.
GCACCATCCGCGGTACTCCCGGTACCACCGTCAAGCTCAGCATCATTCGCAGCAGCGACGTTGCTGATGTGAAGGTCGAGATTGCTCTGGTGCGAGCCGACTTCATCGTGCACGTGGTCAAAAGCACCGACCTCGGCTCCGGTGTGACGCTTATTAAACTGGACCACTTCATGTCGAAGTATGGTGCTCAGGAGATGTTCGACGCACTGACTACTGCGGCGAAGGGCAAGGCCATTATCCTTGACCTGCGCGGCAACCCCGGCGGCGAACTCGGTCAGGTGATCAACATGGTCGCCATGTTCCTCGACAAGGGCGTAATCGTGCAGATGCTCGAACGCGATGAAGACCTGAAAGTGACGCTCACTCATTCGGTTACGCCGAATGGCTACGAGGGCCGCATTCAAATCAGCGACGGTCGCGACATAACCAAGACGGGCAAGCGCGTTCCGCGTGTGGTGCCTACCAACATGCCTGTGGTTGTGCTGATCGACGGTGGCTCCGCTTCGGCTTCGGAGATTCTCTCCGGCGCCCTGCAGGTTAACGGTCGCGCGCTGATCATCGGTCAGCCCACTGTCGGCAAGGGAGTAGGCCAGACTGTGGTCACGATCCCTGGTGCGCGCAACATGCACGTCACCAATTTCGAGTTCCGTCCGGGCTCGAAAGTAATGGACTGGGTCGGCATTGTGCCTGACATCGAAGTGGTTCAGCCGGAGGATGCCAATCCGCTGGAAGACCCGACCTCTGACGTCCAGCTCAACCGCGCCAAGTTGGAAGCAATTGCGGCCATCATGGGCACGCCGGCTCCGTCTCGCTCTGACGCCGAGATTGCTGCTCGCAAGGCCGAACTGAAGAAGGTGAATGAAGACAACTTCGCCAAGGAAGTGGAGGCTCGTCGCAAGGCGATCGCCGCCAAACCTTCGGCGGATGCGGCTTCCAGCCCCGTCGATCAGGACGACAAGTAATTTCTAACCGGTGCGCACCTGTTTTAGCAAAAAGCTAGAGCAGGTGCGCTTCCGCTTCTTTAAATTTCAAATCTGAAAAGGGTAAAAGCTATGTCAAATAAACTCTCTCGCCTTCGCGGCGGAGTCATTGTGCTGGCCATGCTGTCGACATTCTTGTCGATCGGCGCGTCCTCCACTCTGGCTCAGACGTCAACTACGGGTAAGCCGGTATTCACCGAAGCTGACCTGCGCGGCAAGCCCGTCGACACCAAGAAGTCGACGGACAATGCCAAGATTTTCCGCACGTTGCCGAACGGTACGCCTAGCGCGCCGGGCGACATCATCCTCGTCGATCCCAATGCTCCGGCAGTGGATACGACGGTCAAACCGGATCCGAACGCAAAGCCGGATCCGAACGCCACACCTGCGGTCACACCGCCGGTGGTTCCTCAAGTGGTGCCGACGCCACAGCAGAATCCGGCTCTGCCTGGTAACACCACGAAGACGGCGCCCGCCACCCAGACTACCCCTGGTACGGGTCCGAGCGATACTGTTCAAACTCCTGAAGTTACCCCTGGTGGCATGCCCTCCAAGGCGGACATCGAGAAGATGATCAAGCTGCGCACGGAGAGCATGAACGACCCGGCCAAGCAGCCGCCTCCGGAAGTTCTGGAGAAACTCTATCGGCAGGTCTGGTCAACCATCGGCGCCAAGTACGTCGATCAGGCCAAACTCAAAGACTGGCACCTCTGGGCCGACAAATACAAGGGCAAACTGAAGACCGGCAACGATCTGCAGAACGCTCTCAAAGAGATGGTGGGAAGTGTCGGCGATCGCTGGACCAACTTCTCCGCCTTTGACGACATGTTCGTGTCCATGGCCCGTCAGGCCGATGGCATCGTGCACCTGGGCATCGGTCTGGCTCGCCAGGCTGACGGCACTTACAAGGTCGAAATGATTTTGTACGGCACTCCGGCTTACGTCAGCAACGTGTTGCGTACCGGCGACGTGGTCAAAACCATCGAAGTGAACAGCAAGGGCGACGACGGCAAGGCGGTCACCACCGTTACCGATCTCGCCGGTTTGACCAAAGATAAGGTCGACGCGCTTACTTTCGCCAAGAAGGGTAGCGAAGCTGTTCTCACCATCGTTCACGATGGAGTGGAAGAGAAGGTCAAGGTTGCCTTCGGCGAAGCGCCGGAAGCACAGATCGCAGTGCGTCTGCTGCCGGGTAACATCGGCTATGTGCGTCTTCCCTCTTTCGGCTCCAGCCCTGAAGACCTCGAGACTCTCGGTCAGGGCATCACCGAGGCACTGTTCGCCCTCGACCAGGCTGCTCACGGCAATATGCGCGGGCTCATTCTCGACCTGCGCAACAACTCGGGCGGTCTCGTTGACCTGGCCCAGAACATTGCCTCGCTCTTCATCCGCGAAGGGGTTTTCCTCAAGACCCGCGAAAGCAATGGTCGCTTCACTGAGGACAAGACGATCAACATCAATCGTCCCATGCCTTACAACTTCGTCGACATGCCGCCGGAAATTGCCGGTGTGATTCAGCGTCTGCTCGATGTTCCGATGACGGTTCTCGTCAACGGTAGTTCGGCTTCCAGCGCTGAAATTCTCACCGGTTCGCTCAAGGACAATCATCGTGCCATCGTCATCGGCACGCAGACCTTTGGCAAGGCAGTTGCCTACGTGAACCTGCCGGTGAAGCCGCTTGGTCAGCTGCAGATCACCGTCATGCACTACCTCACCCCCAACGGTTACGACCTCGCCAACAAGGGACTTCAGCCCGACCTGGTGATCGACCGTAGCCGTGGTGGTGCCATCGACGAGCAGCTGGCCGCCGCGGTTCAGGTGCTCAATGAGCTGCACAACGCCAAGTTGGCTGGCCCTGCCGGCAGTTCTCCGAGCCCCACCGCCCATAACGGCGGCGACGATTTCGGTGGCAGCTCGGTGCTCATGATCGGCATCGGTCTTGGTGCTGGTCTGCTTTTCCTCTTCCTGCTCACCTTGCATAACCGCAAGCGCAAAGAACGGGACGAGCAGGAAAAGAACGACCGCAAGTAAAACGCTGAAGCGGGTGCCGTTATCGCAAGACATTCAGGCACCCGCTGACGCGGCCTCTAGAGCGGATCGCGTCATCAACCACGAGCGCAAGCTCAAACAACCACTTATGAAAGGAGATAGCCATGACTACAAGACTAAGTCGAATGTAGGTCCTGGTGGGCGCACCGCCAATAGTGGCAGTGCAAAAGTCGCCTTGTTCGTTGAAGCACTCAGTGTAATTTGAGTATATCGGCCCTACTGAGTGTGGAGTTCAAGCTGACTCCCCGCTTGCACCAGGACCTCCATTCGTTGGAGGCATTATGGGCAAGTCGTATCGCGGTCGCCAAAATCGGCGCACCATCCACTGCCACGGCAGTGATTTCGAGGCCATCTTCGTCGCTCTGAGCGACATCTACGTTTCTCAGTCGACCTTCGATAAGCTCATGGCTCGCGACAGCCAGCAGATTGAGCAGTATCGTCAGGCCTACGAGAACGGCGAAGAAATGGTCCGTGTTGTTTTGCGTCCTCGCTTCGACGGTGGTTACAACGTCGAAGACGGTCGTCATCGCGTCATCGCCGCCAAACTGGCTGGTGTCGGCTTCATCGAAGCCGCCATCGTCGGTCAGGTTGAAAGCGAAGACTAACAGTCTCATGAAGAGGGAAGTTGTGTGCCGGCCTTCAAGCTTGCCGCAGCTTCCCTTTTCTTTTTTTGTCTGTTTTTTTTGTAAAAAGGACATCAAGATATATGCAAATCACAAAAACCAACGCCTTCAGAGGCATTGTTGCTTTCGCACTGCTTGTCTGTGTTGGGCTCTGGGGCTGCTCCAGTAACGAGTCGACGCCTCGTAATCTGCCCGACCAGTTCAACGTCAAAGAACGAGTTGTCTTCAAGCTCACAAACACTTTCGACGTGGAAGCCTCTGGCGTCAATTACGGCAAGGTGTACGAACACCTGGTGCAGTTGACCCGCTCATTCACTTTCGAAGACAACACCGGCGCCACGGTTGCTACTGCCAGTCTCTCAGTTTTCAGCTGGGGCACGCAAATCAACATCGTTGACGGCAGCGGCAAGACTATCGGCACCATCAAGGAAGAGGTGTTCAGCTCACTGGTGAGCAACTGGAACACTTACAAGATTCTTGACGCCAGTGGTAAGCTCGTCGCTTACTCGAAAAAGAGTGAGTTTTTCGCTACCAATATCACCCTCGAAAACACCAGCGGCAAAGTGGTCGCTGAGCTGCATCGTGGTGCGATCAATCTGGCCGGCGACTCATGGACGGTGACGATCAAAGACCGGTCGGCCGTAGACGCACGCATTCTGCCTTTCATCGCAGCCTACAAAACCGTCTCGGACAACGACAAAGAGTCCAAAGACGATGGCGGCGGCAAGAAGAAAGACCCTCCAGCCAAGAAGTAAATCTCTCGCCAGAGAGTCTCAAGAGCGGCACCGGATACGGTGCTTCTCTTTTGCCCTCAATGCACTACTGCATATAATATAGCGAAAGGAAAAAAAACCAGACTGGCGAGAATGCAAATCCCCATCCAGCCTGGCTTTTAAATGTTTATCGCTTAGTGATGATGGTGATGATCACTGGCGCTGTTGTTATTACTGTCGTTATTGGGCTGACTGTTGCCGGGCGAATTGTTGCTGGGCGAACAAATCACAGGATCCAGGGCCGGAGCACTGTTGCCGTGATTGTGACCGGGCATGAAAGTAGCGGGAAAGACAACCATCAAAGCCATCACCACAGCCATGACGAAATGGAAAATATCCTGACCGAAAGAGAGCCAGTGCGGCTTCTTAAAATCGGCCCAGATGCGCGTGGCATAATAGCCGCCGAACCAGATCCAGTAACCGGTAAAAGCCAGAGATAAAAGCGGGTGTGACAGCGGTTCGACAAACATCCACCACATACCAAAAAGCATGGCGGCGTGAGCGAAGTCATACCAGGTTTTATTGTCGGGAATTTTCTTGCCATAGATGCAAGCCCGCACCAGATACCAGACCACACCGACAGGCAAAAGATAAATCCAGACGGTGGCTGCGGGGATGAATGACAGCGACGGGGCCAGCATGGTCACCATAGCAAGCAAGCAAGCGCCGTGCCAGAATTCGTTTTCAGCATCGCTGTGGCCGTTGATTTTGCGCACATAAGTGGCGGCCAGCAAACGAAAGAGATAGAAGAGCACGCCGGCGGAGAAAAAGAGCGCCAGTAGCAAGAGAAGATCGACACCACCACTGGTGGCTTGGATATGGTTGACGTGATTGCTGTGATCAATGCCGGGCATATCGTGCATGTGCTCAGCAATCAGATTGCTCGTGTATTTGATGTGATTCATTGTTGACTCCTGACATTAAAAGCACGACAGATTGCCGCACGTGAGTGACCACCGCTCAAACCGCTTTGATTGCTCAAATGACGAAAGGCGCGGAAGTGGTTAATAGCTGAAGGTTTGCTAAAAGGTTTACGGTAATTTGAGATAGTTTAGAAAATAAATGAGGACTCCTATCACTAACTCTTTTACTAGCCTGAAAACAAACGAAAAGTGATATCAGGTGCCCTCTATGGATAAACCTTAATCGAAAATGCTAGCAGAGCCTCGCAAACCCGAAAAGCCGCTAGACGTCAAGTGATGGGGGGGGATCAGTCGTGTGCTTGCAAGAAGTCGATTACCAACTTTTTTTGCCAGTCGTCCGGCCTGCCAAGGTCATAGTTCAAAGTGCGGTGATTTTTATGGTCGATTTTTTTCAAGATTACCGGCACGTGCGAGTGCTCGAGCAAACGGCTCAACTTGATCGATTGCCCAGCTCCCTGGCGCGTGCCCGCCACGTAAAAAATCAAATAAGGGGGCATGTGCTTTCCCGCCTTAACATGAGACATTGGTGATGCCTGTCGCCAGACTGCCGGATTATTGCTGAAAGCTTGCGAATTCACCGGTCGCTCACTTTTGGAAAGCAGTGAAGCGGTAACGTCATAAGCGCCACCATCCAGTAGCACCACCCCTGATACCGCATTAATTCCGGTGCCTTCCTTGCGCAGAAACTGTTCGTCGCTGGTTACCAGTGCCGCCATCTGAGCCCCGGCCGAATGGCCAAGCAAAAATATTTTCTCTCCATTGCCGCCATAAGCGCCGATGTGCGCCTTGACCCAGGCAATGGCCCGCGCCAGGTCTTGCACGTGCGCAGGATAGCGATATTGCGGCGAAAGTCTGTAATCGATACTGACAAAAATGTAGCCATTACCATTGAAAAACTGGGGCATGGAGCCCACAGACGAAATTCTGTCTCCACTGACAAAACCGCCGCCGTGGATATAAATAACCACCGGTCGCTTACTAACTTTGGCCTCGCTATCGGAGTAAATATCGAGCTTCTGCAAAGCATTAGCGCCGTAAGCGCAACCCTCAGTAAGCTTAACGCTGGCGCAGCTCGCTGGAGCAGGAATGAGACAGAGCAATGATGCCAGCGCAAAAATCAGTGGTGCTTTTTGATCAAACATAGTCAGTGCCGGCGGTGCCTTGTGTAAAGTAACTCAGTGCGCCCATGCGGACTGGGGCTGCAATCATGGTGATAGTACGGCATTAGATGCTAAAGAACTTGCAGCGGCCGCCATATAACTATAGTTTGAAATGATATTCAACCAATCCAATTAATCAAGAAACAAGCACCTAAAGCAAACCAGTTTATCTAATTTAGCCAAAAACAAGAACGCCAGACCGTTCTTGCCCGCTAACGTTTATCACAAATTTTAAAACAAACCAGGCAATAAGCCAGTCACAAAAAAATCAGAATTATGAAACAGACACATGCAATTAACATCATCGGTACACCCGCAGTAGTTGACAATTCGCTCTTAAAAGCTCAGTGCAACTGCCCCGATTGCGGCAAGACACTGGTAGTCAAAAACGACGGCTCCGCATTTTGCTCTGCCGAAGGCAAATTTTTCGAACCTGAGATGCAAGACACAGAACTAATGCAAATGCGCCAGCAATTCGACCAATCACAACGCATTACCGTCAGCGCCCGCTTGTTGAACGTACCGCGCATTCTCGGTTTTCCTCAGCTTACCGACCATATCTGGCAACGCTAACTTTGAGAATTTCAAAAATACATTCACCGGCTCCGGCCACAAACTTATTCAAAATGACTGACGCAAATTTATACACTGCCTACCATGGCAGCGACCAGACTAAATGCAACGTAGTGACTGCTCTATCACGCAATGCCATAACTTTCGCTCAAACGAAAACATTCGGCATTGCTCGGCACATCATTGCCGCTACTGATGCCATCGGCAGCCAGTTATCCAACCACCTCAAAAGTGAGTGGCCCGAGAAAGTAGCTGAAGCTATCCGGCCAAACTCGCAAGTCGGCCTTTCGTGGTGGCTTTTTGCACAGTGGATGCTGGGCAAAATTTCTCAAGTTTTACCTCAAGACTCGTCTGAATATCAGTTCTGCGACGAAGTTGAAGTGATGTACGACCTGGGTTGCAACAGCACACAAGCCTGGCAGAAATTAATCGCACGCATGGACGAAGTTCCGGTGGAAGACAAAGACTCTGCCCTGGGAGCTGCGGTGGCTGCATACAAACAACTTGCTCGTACAGCCTTGGCACTCACCATCGCGTCAAATGCGAGCATTGAGCAACTTGCAGAAGATCACGATGACCACATCGTCAGCAGCCTCGAACTGACATGCAATGCCATACTGCACAGCGGTCGCTACCCTGATCGCAGTGCCGTTTACGAGCGCATGAGCGCCAAATTTTTACATGCAATCAGCAAAGGCTAATCTGGCCTGAGCTTCACTATTTAAATTTATCACTATGCAAACATCGTATTTAGTAATTGCCTGCCTGGTAATAATTACCGCATGGCAAATTTATCAGGCCAGATGGTCACCTTTGGCGCAGGCTAAACGGGCAGTCAAAGCCGTTTTAATCAAACAAGGAGCTGACATTGCCAGCATAGTTGTTCGCACCGATTTGATGCTGCAGCGGCTATCCAACGCGCGGACTGCCCACGCAGACGAACTGCAAAACTTCGAGAAAATCTCAGCCCAACTGGGCCAAAATCTTGACCGCGAAGGCGAAATTGTGCGAAGCAATGCCTACTCAAGAGTTCTACAGAAACAAAAAGAACTTGAGTCTGCCACCACTATGGTGCGTTCGTTTGAACAGTCTTTTGCCTTTTTCGTCAAGAAATGGAGTGAGCAAGCCAGTTTCCTGAGCGAGACTTTTCCTGTGGTTTTAGAACAGCCACAAAAGAGCGGTCTGCAGGAGCTGCTTCAATTACCTAATGCTATGGCAGGATTTGAAGCACGTTTGAAAGAGACGCTCAGCGTCAGCGTTTAATGCACTATGCTGCATGAACGCGAAAAAGTAAGGGAGCCGTTCTGGCTCCTACTTTTTTGCCTTGGTCTATTGGTTTATATAGTTGAATTTGGCGACGAGATGGGCTGAGTTTCGAAAATGAAACGTTATCGTTTCATTTTGCCAATGAGAAATCAGAGCTGTTTCTCAGACAGAACGTATGCGTTCTAGATCGCAAAAAGATAAATCAGATATCCTGGCGTTTCAAAGCCTTGTCTACAAGTTCAATTTTAGCGGCCAGACCCGCCACCACATTATATTGTTCACGACCGCGCAGGCGTTCCATTTGATCACCCAGGGCCTGTTTTTTCTTGATTAGTTGATCGGTCTTAATCCAGTTTTTCAATGAGCGAGCAGCTGCGCGCTCTTCCCAGCCTGATTCCACCCCGGTGAATAATTTCTGCTTGACCTTTTCGCTTACATCAGCGCGAGCGGCGGGTGGCCTTGTTTGATCAGTAACTTTTTTCAAACCATATTTTAAATAACTGGTGTCGCCGGCAGCGCCGGGACGTTTATCTAGACCAAGCATCTTAATTGCTTCAGGAGTGAGCGATTTAGGTTTTAACGCCTTGGCCTTCGCTTCGGTTTCTTCAATTGTTTCACCCTTGATCAGCCGGCGCGATCCGCCACCAACCGTAGTGTCATTGGGATTTCGCAGACCACCATTCTTTCCATCAATGGATTTTTGCAATTTGCCTTCTTTAAGACCGCGAAACTCGTCCATCACGGCAAAAGCAGCACCGAGCCCCAGCAGAAAAAATGGATTGCAGATAGCCACTGACATAAATGACATTTTGTCGCGACTGCCAATGTCTTCAGACAATTTGTGCTGGCGAATCTGATCGAGCGACATATTGCCGTACTTTTCAGGGTTGCTCAATTTCAAATATTGCAGTTCGCGGGTGGCTCCGGCCACAGACATAAAAGCCAGATTGGAAGCTTCGCGATTGGTCTCGCGAGTCATAAAATGACCGGCGGTCTTATCTAGGCCGCCGCCGTCGCGCACTGCTGACTTTTCAATCGATCTCTCAATGGAGCCTTCTGAAGATTTCACAAAGTTACCTGAGCCACGCCTGCTGCAAGATGCAATTCACACCTTTATTGAACGAAAATTGGGCGCAAATGTCGATGGTGAAACCACCATGAGCAAGCTCGCGGCTCCTATTTGCTTGGCATGAAAGAGATAAGCTCGTTGTGCGAAACGAAGTAAACATAGCCGAGGGCCCCGGCCAGGGTGAAATAGGCCAGGCCAATAAGCACTTTTTCCATGGGAGTGGCCGGATTGATCATGTCGCGCGCGCCTAAATCGCCACCTTTGAAGGTTTTATAGGCGCTATATGCGGCAATCAGACCAATCAACATAAAAATCGGACTTTGCAGAAAATAAGCAGCGGCGAAAACCATGAATACACCGGGTATGAGCACCCATCTAGCGATGGCGCTAATTACAAATCCGCCGTCCAGCGGCTTTGCCGGCAATAGCTGCAACAGATTTAAGAAACAGCCTGTAGACCCGGCGGCCATCAGTATCGGGCTCTTTTGCATGATGCCAAAGTAAAAGAATGCCACCGAAGTAACGCCGCCAATCAGCGGGCCGGCCAGAGAAACCCAGGCACTGGTGGCTTGATCGGGAGGCATTTTATCCATAGCCACATAGGCGCCGAGAAACGGGATAAAAACAGGCAATTTTGGATCAAGGCCAAAGTGCTTCATGAAGATGTAGTGGCCCATCTCGTGAATTAAAATCAATCCCACTACCATCACCGCGTATACCCAACCAAAAACCATTGTGTACACGCCAATCATAATAATCATGGATAGGCCCTTAGAAAGGAACACCCATCCGCCTTTGAGCAGCAACAAAAAAAACATCTTAAACTTAAATGCCGCGATGCCAAGCGCTGCTAGTCCGCCAAGAAGCACGTTTTTGGCTTTCGGATTAGGTTGTTGCTTTTCCACGATTGACTGATTGACCTCGTTCTTTTTGCGTATAGCTAGTAAAATTAGCTACTTCAATGCTACTTCTACAGTACCCTTTAATGCAGACTATTTTTACAGGGTAACAGGCAACAGCAGACAAAGTGTTGTTCCGGGCGCTATTAGCCCACACTTTTCCATAAAATGACGTACGTGAATACTACAAGCCAACCTAAAGAACGCCGTTTCACAAGCCCTTTGCAAATCGCCGAAGATCAAATGCTGATCGGCCTGACTTTGCTCGGCCAGGTTTCATATCTGATGTGGCGTACATTCGGATATATGATTCGTCTGCAAATTGATTGGGGCGAAAGTATTCGTCAGGGCTACATGATTGGTGTCAAATCACTGGTGGTAGTTGGCATTACTGCGCTTTTCACCGGCCTGGCGATGTCGCTGCAAATTTCCCGCGAACTGGTTTCTTTTGGAGCCGACACATCTATTGGAGGTGTGGTGTCACTGGCCCTGGTGCGCGAAATCGGACCGATCACAGCGGGAGTAATTGTGGCTGGCCGCGTCGGATCGTCCATCGCTGCAGAGCTTACAACCATGATGATCACCGAACAAATTGATGCCCTTAAAGTGATGCGCGTCGATCCGATTCGCTTTCTCGTGGTGCCGCGTTATACGGCCGCTCTGATCGTCATTCCAACACTGTCCACTTACGCTATGTTTTTAGGTTTGCTGGCGGGAATATTCATTGCTAAAAGCGCAGCCAACGTACCTCCTGATACATTTTTGGATTCAGTGCGGCAAACGATTTTAGATCGCGATTTTTCAGTGCACTATTTAAAATCAATCATCAATGCCACCGTAATCATTTTCTTTTCGTGCGCCATCGGCCTGAACACCAGAGGTGGAGCCGAAGACGTCGGCATTGCCACCACCAGAGCAATTGTCTGGACCATGATTTCGATCTTTATCCTCAATTTTGTCGTTACCTCTCTTACTTACGCGCCCCGCTAAACACTGATCAACACAAGCGAATGAACAGCGAACCAGTTTTACAAGTAAGAAATATCCACAAAGCTTTTGGCGATCGCAAGATTTTGCAAGGCGTAAGCTTTGACGTCTATGCAGGCGAAATGCTTGGCCTAATAGGCCCTTCCGGCTGCGGCAAATCGACGATTTTGAAAATTATTTGCGGGCTTCTAGAGCCAGACGAGGGCGAAGTCATTCGCCGCTCCGACGAAATCGGTCTCGTGTTTCAGGGCTCGGCCTTGTTGAATTCGCTCAGCGTGCGCAATAATCTCGCC
>JADYXQ010000112.1 GCA_021772135.1 Candidatus Obscuribacter sp. | reverse complement strand
GCAATACGGATGACTTTTGTTTAATGGCCGAAGACCGAACCGCTCACTGACTTCGTTAGGAGTTGAGCACGATTTGTAATTAATATGAGCGTGCACAAGCGCCTCCGAACCGCTCACTGACTTCGTTAGGAGTTGAGCACTTGTTGCAGCATACGCTCAGAAGAACGTAGAACTCCGAACCGCTCACTGACTTCGTTAGGAGTTGAGCACACGGGCACCCGACGTGAAGCGTCACAAGATCTTGCGCCGAACCGCTCACTGACTTCGTTAGGAGTTGAGCACTTGAAAATTTGGTGTGCTCGATTGGCTCACTTATACCGAACCGCTCACTGACTTCGTTAGGAGTTGAGCACTGTCATCGATTGAATTGCGTGTGATTTTAAATTCCCGAACCGCTCACTGACTTCGTTAGGAGTTGAGCACGCAGGGGAAATTGGATAAGCGCTAGTGCTGATTACCGAACCGCTCACTGACTTCGTTAGGAGTTGAGCACGAGCCGTGCTCGGACCCCGTTAGGCACTACGGCGCCCGAACCGCTCACTGACTTCGTTAGGAGTTGAGCACAAATTTTAGAGCTAGTCGAATTGTTTGAAGGGCTACCGAACCGCTCACTGACTTCGTTAGGAGTTGAGCACTACAAGTTAGTTACCGCTGATCTCGGAAGTCCGACCCGAACCGCTCACTGACTTCGTTAGGAGTTGAGCACCCGTCGCTATCTGGGAAGCTTCAATACGATCCTGTCGCCGAACCGCTCACTGACTTCGTTAGGAGTTGAGCACACGTGACATTTGATATGTGCTTTTGTAATCACGTTACCACCAGAATTAGCCAGGACATTGTTTTAACAATGGAGGTCCAAAAGTGTCCGTCCCAGGCAGGACGTGGTTGTAGTTTAAACACGATGATGATTTCCTGATTTGAGCAATGGGGCTGCGAGTTGCAGCCTTTGCTTTAAATCAGGAGATGAAGAGATGGCGAAGAGAAGGATTTTTTCGGAAAAGCACAAGCTCAGTGCCGTAAGGGAGTTTCAAGTCAGTGGCCTAACCGCCGGCGAATTCTGCAAACAGAGGGGCATTGCTGGCAGCACGTTTTCTGTTTGGAAGAGGCGATTGGCTTCTTCGGCAAAAGTTGAGTCGCCTGAGAAGAAGGTGCTTAAAAAACATCCACAGGGTCGAGCAGGCGTTGATTTCATCCCCGTCACCTTGATAGAGTCCAAATCAATCTCGGCGACCGCGCCAGTGCCAGCCCTTCCCAAAGTCGACGGCACAGTGGTCATGGAAATAGCCCTACCATCCGGTGGGCTGATTAGACTTGCGACAAATTGCCCGCCCTCATTTCTGGCCGCTGCACTTGCTGCCATGGCGGTGCAATAGTGTTCAATCTATCCCAAGCCATTCGTATTTTTGTTTGCTCAAAACCCACTGATATGCGCAACAGCTTTAAGGGCCTGATTGGCTTGACCAAAAATATTCTCCAGCAAGATCCATACACCGGCCATTTGTTTCTTTTTCGGAGCAAGCGTGGTGACTTCATCAAGATTCTTTGGTGGGATCTCGATGGATTCGCCATCTTTTCCAAGCGCCTCGAAGCAGGCTCCTTTGCCTTTCCCGACGTGCAGTTCGAAGATGGTAGATACCTGCCAGTCGAGATTGAGCGCGCTTACCTCTTGTGCCTGCTTGAAGGAATAGATCACCAGGCCATTGAAGTCAGCAAAAAGAAAAAATGCAATCGGCGGTACACGCGGAGACTTAAAACCGAAAGTATAGTAGTTGTTTGAAGCAGTAAATTAGTTCTCTCTGATCTGGCTGATTGACACTGCTTAACCCAAATAAAGTGGTGGCACTATTGGTATCATATTCTTGTTGCTAAATGAGTGCGCCAAATTGCAAAAATCAGAAATATTGAAAATTTAAACTGAAAATGAAGAACTCCGCAAGCAGCTCACTGCGGCCCTGGAGAGCAACGTCAAGTTGAGCGCTCAGATGCAGGACCTTCAGGAAAAACTCGATATCATCATCAATCAGTTCAATAAGCAAAAGAAAAAACAGCACGACTCAAAAACCGAGCACCGCAACCCGCGGCAAGCTCCCGAAAGTGCCACTGAATCAGATACCACTGAAGCCAATCAATCGGCTAGCAGCGGTGGTGCTGCTTCTCCCGCAAAAAAGCTCTCTCGGAGACCGTAAAGGCCAAACGAGCCGCAACCAAAGCAGCGAAAAGTAAGGCACTGGCCGAATCGGCCTCGCGTACAACCGTTCATTTTCTTGACGAAGATCAGCTTAACTGCTCTAACTGCAACAAGCCACTCAAAGTATTTATCCACAAGGTTTCCGGTCAAATTGAAAAGCTCATAACCTCACTAGAGGCTGTTAAACACATGCAAGAAGTGGCTTCATGCCAGTCTTGTAAAATTGGAATAGCCACAGCGCATAAGCCGGCAACTCCAATTTCTGGCTGCCTTCTTGGCCCCAGGCTATTAGCCACATGTTTCGTCAATCGCTTTAACGACGGCACGCCTTACTACCGGATACGACGCAGCCTCTCTCGCGTGTAGCTAAAGCCGTTGAGCCACTCCGAGACCTCGTCAAGAGTGAAATTCTTCTCTCGAAAATTATCCAAACAGATGATACTGATTGCAATATACAAGTTCCAAAATTGAAGCTGGCAAAAAAAGGAATCCGTCGTAAAATTCGCAAAGGCAAAATGACAGGCTATCGTGGCGACAAAAGCCGCCCTTTCAATCTCTTCGAATTTTCCCCCGACAAGTCATTCGCACGCAACATCGCCTTCTTTGAAAATTTCTCCGGGTATATACAAGCTGATGGTGCCGGTGGTTTTGATGTGCTTTTTAAAAGCACCAACCTGAAATTAGCCCGGTGTTTTGAGATCGGCTGCCACGCACACTCCAGAAGAAAGTTCTACGACTGCCTTACCACTCACATAAAAGAAGCGGATTTCATTCTCAATCTTTACCACACTCTTTTTGATATCGATGCCCGCAACAAGGGTAAATCAAGCGATGAGATTCTTAAATCTCGCCAAACAGAATCCAAGCCGATCCTTGAAAAAATCAGAGAAAAGCTTCTAGAACTCGTGCCCACATTGACCCCTAAAGATGAGTTACTCGCCGGCATTAAATACTTCCTCAAAAATTGGGAGGCTCTTTGTCGCTACCTCTCGGACCCAGATATGCAAATTTCGAATAATGACATGGAGCGCCTGATCAAAGAATTTGTTCTTGTTAGAAAAAACATTCTCTTCATGGGCTCCGACAAGGCTGGCCACGCCTCTGCCACGTTGATGACCTTAATTGCCTCGGCCAATCGGAATAACATCAACCCAGTCGAGTATCTCGCAGATGTTTTTACAAGAATAAATTCTGTCAAACATGATCCCGTGCTCCTTCGGCAGCTCCTGCCTGACCGCTGGACTCCGCGACCGCCACCCGTCAATCACTCGATCTAACACCTGACCAATACCCCGAAGCCTGCGCCGCTGCCGTGTCCGTGGCTAAGAGTAAACCACGCCTGGTTTCTGATTTCTACCACGTCCTGTGTGGGACGGACACGTCCAAAAGACCTTCTATGGACTTTCGATCTCAACTTTTTGAACTTCAGTACCCAGCTTTACCTCGCGTGGAGGTTCCGAACTTTGTTGGACGTCTGGATGGTTTGGAGGCAATAGTCTAATCGTCGTGCTGGTAGGAATATCGTTGAGCTCGGGAATGTCTTTTACTCTAGGTTCAGATGTGCCAGGCGGTGGATCCTCAGTGGTGGTGGGCTTGACTTCGGTACTAGTCAACTCTGGCCGGTTTTCTTCAGCGGCCTTCAAAACAAAAGGCTTGGACTCTTGTACAAGCGGTATTACCGGCGGTGGAGGCACAGCGAGTTCTTCAACCACAGCATCGGGCACAGCTGTATCTGGCACCAATGGTTCTGTATCAGTTGTAGCGGGAAGGCTTAACTCATAAGCATCTTGTTTGGCTTTATCTTGAATGGACTTTTCAGTTTCGACCAATTTAGTATCGGCACTTTCAACAATCGGTATGTTCTGCGACATTGTCGCTGCTGGAGGCATGCTTCTACAGAAAAGAACTAGAGCAGCAACAACGCTTAAGGTCACAGGAAATTTTATGCTTTTCCGCGATTCCGCAAACATCGCACAGAAGATGGTACTGGCTGCAAGGAATTCCGCATAAAGCCACGCTTCTTTGGATTGACTTGGCGGAACCAGCGGATTGAAGACAATAACAATGGCCAGCGATGCCGCAGCCCATCCAGAGCGGTTCTGCCTAACATTTAGGTATGCGCTGTTTGCTGCAATTGCCGAGACAAAAAATTTCGAAAACTCATAAACTACACTGTTCTGCTCGGTCAGAACCGTGAGCAAAATTAAAACCGCGGCAAATTGCGCAACTTTGAATGGCATTAATTGCATCCAGCATGAGCTTTTACGAGCCCATTATAACCTTTTGGAAAGGCAGTACTAAAGCAGACAAGGTTACAAAACGGCAGTAAAGTAGCCCAGTTAACCAAGTGGTCAGGGTAAAGGCATATTTGATATTAGTATTAATCAACCATATAATCACACCTCGCAGACATAAACACCGTGCAGTCAGGCGCGGTAACCGCATGGGGTTTACAAGTGATAGAACAATTTGAGCAGCTTCCTTTTGAGAGTGTTGAATTTGCAGAGAACCCAGAACCACGCTGCGCATGTGTGCTGCTACTAGATACTTCAAGTTCAATGAATGGAATGCCCATTAGCCAGCTAAATGCAGGGCTCGACACTTTTAGAAGCGAACTCCAAGCTGACAGCCTAGCTGCGAAAAGAGTCGAAATCTCGGTAATAACTTTCGGTCCAGTCAATGTCGAAACCGATTTCACAACCATAGATAATTTCTATCCGCCGGACTTGAAAGCTAGCGGTGTTACACCCATGGGCGAAGCCGTGGAGAGGGCCATAGAACTTTTACGCCAAAGAAAGCAGCTGTACAAGGGCAACGGAATTGCTTACTACCGGCCATGGCTCTTTTTAATCACCGATGGCTCACCGACAGACGACATCAAACAAGCTAGTGAGCTAGTCAAACATGGCGAAGAAAACAAAGAGTTCATGTTTTATGCAGTCGGTGTTGAACAAGCCGACATGTCTATCTTGTCGAAACTTTCTGTTCGACAACCTTTAAAGCTCAAGGGGCTGGCTTTTGGCGAACTGTTCGCCTGGCTATCGAGTTCACTAGGATCAGTGTCAAGGTCAAATCCAGGCGAACCCGTTTTACTGATTAACCCAGCTGCACCCAGCGGATGGGCTGTAGTCGATTAAATGAGCAAGTGGACATGGGCGGCTGCTTCTTGTCGGGGAACTTCCCACCTTCGGAATTCGACAAGAATTCAGGATGCTTTTCAATGCTGCTTAAATAAGACCAATAACGACATTTTTATAGCTATCGTTGCAGATGGCGCTGGTAGTTCTCTAATGGGGGGCCAAGGAGCGTCTGTGCTCAGCCGGTGTATTAGGAATAATGCACAGACATATTTTCAACAAGCAAGGGAAATGCCGACCGATGACGTTCTAAAAACTTGGATCGATTTTGCACGCGAACAGCTGCTTATAGCTGCTACCAACAGACAGTTGCTAGTTAAAGATTTCGCGACAACACTTGTCTGTGCGATATCATCAGCGGCTGAAACAATCATTATTCATATTGGAGACGGGTGTGCCGTCGTGAAGAATGCGGAAACATGTAGTTGGGAAACGGCAAGTTGGCCCAGTCATGGCGAATATGCTTCTACAACTTTTTTTGTTACTGATGATCCTTATCCGCGGGTAAACATTTCTAGATTTAGCAAGACTATTTCAGCGGTAGCACTGTTTTCGGATGGACTCGAGCGCCTAGCATTAGATTTTGCAGTGAAACAGCCGCACCAGGCATTTTTCAACAGTGTGAGTAGAGCTGTATTTGCTAGCAGCGCAGCAGGCCGAGATGATCAATTATCGCGACATCTGAGTCGTTTTTTAGATAGTAATGAAGTTAATAGCCGCACGG
>JADYXQ010000111.1 GCA_021772135.1 Candidatus Obscuribacter sp. | reverse complement strand
CTAGATGAGGTTCAGAAGCTGAAACTGTCTGATATTCGAGTGAGTCGAACACGTGGCAGCATCACGGTCCGATGTGGCAAAGGTATGCGGCGCAGAGAAGTGCCTTTGAATACCTCGGTCAGAAATGTACTGCTGGAATATCTGCCGGTTTTGCGCGGTCAGCTGGTGAGCAAGATGGGAATGTCTCCCGACGATCTGGACGCTCCGGTGTGGTTGCGCCGATATAATCTCACCCCCAGGACCGATAAGGACAAAACGATGCTGGGGCCGAGAAACATTGATTTAGTCATTCGGCAGTATGGCGATATGGTAGGCCTGAAAGTCTCAGCTCATGTGCTCCGGCACACATTTCTCACCAGGGCCGTGAGAAGTGGCGTGGATTTAGTCACAGCAGCGGACTGGGCAGGCCATGCTCGCCTTGAGACGACCAGGCGCTATACTCTGCCAACAGCGGAAGAAAAAGCGAAAGAGATTGAAAAACTGAACTGGGATTCTGTTCAGGATATGTTTGACTCTGTGCGAGTATCGACGGTGCCTAAGAAACGCCGGAAAGCCACAACCTGAGCGCTTCGAATATCTAGACATACTGGAAGAACAACAGCGGGTTTTCTTCCAGTATTCTGCATTTGGGGGCCGATGTTCGCGGTCGATGTTCTTCCAATATTGAAATCAGCAGTGGCCGGCAGCGGAAGAAATTTCGGCACCATCATCCGCCTTTCACCACTAAAGCAGCCTTTACTAACGCCCACTGGTTATTAAACCGAATCAGCTGAGCCTTTAATTACGCCCTGGCGGCCACTGTTTCTGGCGCACCGTGACCGGCAAGAATGCAACCAGGTGAGAACCATTCGGGCCGAAATACTATCAAGATACAGACCGTATAAGCGCTGGAAATACTGACAAGTCCCGCAAATCAGGCGGCCATCCATTAGTATCTTTTTGATACTGGCTTTTTTTGGAGAGCCGGGCCCTATCAATTTCCAAAAATCTCAATTCGCTCCCAAATTTTCGACCAACAATATTTTCACTAGAAACTGACAGCCTGAGACGCTCCTATTAAAAACACTGAGAAAACTGGAGCACTGCCAGTAGTGCCTGGTCTGGAGTGCTGGAGGTGTAATTTCCTTGCGCGATATTGGAAGAGTTTGGAGTGCCAGATATTGGAAGTAGTTTTTAAACAGCCCGCATTTTTTAGCCAACTTTAGCCAAGCTTTAGCCACCGCTGATAGTGGCCCTGTGGGATTTTAGCCACTTTAGCCGCTTTAGCCAAACCATAGAATTGATATTTTAAGTAATTACTTTACTTTAGAAAGTGTTTTGCCCTTAGATATGGAAAGCAAACTGTTCTCAATCTTTTGAAGGGGCCCTTGCAATGAAGCCAGCTCATCAAGGTGTATGTAGTGAGCTTGTGTGACGTTTGATTTCTCATGGTGATTCAAAAAGCGTTTTACATACAGCTCCGAGACAAGGGGGGCGGCGGCTGTAGCAAAAGTCTTTCTGAGCATGTGGTTATCGAAGACGACTCCACAGAGAGCTGTCACCTGCTGTTGTTGGTATCGAGTGTCAAACACATGGCCGGACTTAGAGCTGCTTGGAAATACAAACTCATTTGTTCTGGCTTCATATCTGCGCTTCAGTAATTGCTCAACCGATTTAGTGAATGGCAAACTATGATTTCTTCCGTTCTTGGTGTTTTTGACCGTCCATGACTTTTCCTTGAAGTTCACGTTTTCCCAGAGCATAGTGGCGGCCTCATCTTTTCTAAGGCCGGTTAACAGCAGCATCATAAAATAGTCTGCATAGACAGGGTTCTCTAGCTTCTGAACTGCTGCCCACCAGGCCGGGAGGTCAGTGTCGCTGATTCTCTTTTCTCGAGGTTCCAAGTCCTCCCATGAGACTTTACGAACAGGATTCTTTTCAATGATTGTGCCGTCATAGTAATCAATCACATGGTTACAGACAGCTCTCAGACCTCTGAATGCACCATTGGCACTGGAGAGAGATGTCTGGGCAATTTCTCTGTAGCGCTTGTCACACATTTCCCCAGTGATTTCAGAGAGGGGTCTATCAAGCCAGCTCTTTAGATGTTTGCACATGGTCAGCCGGTAGGAGCTGATAGTGTGAGCAGAGAGCGTGTTCTTTGTCTTTTTCTCAGACGGTTTTCCGGTTGGTGATGCTTTGTAGGAAATATATTCCTCAAGGGCTGCTGTGAGAGTCATCGACTTAGAGCGCTGCTCAAGAAGAGCTTGTTGTTCTGCCTGCCTGTTTGCCGCTCTTTGATTCTTGGACTCGGTATTGGGATTTATCCCTTTCCCAATCAAAATATCGTATTGCTTGGTCCTATCCCGCGCTTCTTTTACCTTATACTCAGGAAACTGACCAATTGTTACTGTGATGTTCTTCCGAGGATAGACATGCAAAACAGTTTTGCCATCCTCTGATTTCACAATGGTTTGCTTTGTTTTGGTGATATAGAGGAAGGTCTTACGGCCGCTCTGATCAACTCGAAGGCAGAAGCCTTTCTTTTGGTCGTCAAAGTATCGACCTGGTGCGGTTGCTTTGGACACAATGTAATCAGTTAAGTCTGTCTTGGGCTTAGTAGACATAGAGTCGCTCTTTTTCATTTCTTAGCCTGTGCCATATGAGGTGGGAAGACAGCCCGGAAAATACAGACATTTTACAGACAAATTCTTTATACCTCGGTTAACCTCAAAACACCAGCAAAAATGTATAGTAAGTACTGATGGGGATTTCCAGGCCTGTTAAATACCCAGAGAAGCCCCAATATACGGGTCTTCACAGGACTTAGGATCATGTGTAGTAATACGTGGAGGTTCAAGTCCTCTCTCGCCCACCAATTAGGCCTAGTGCCACTTTTAAGACTCGACATAGCGTCGAGTCTTTCTTGTTTATGGGTAGCGAAAGTAACCTTTAAAACGCCCTTATAACGCCGTTGCTCGACATGGTCATGTGTGATGTATGTTTGCGAGTTTCATTGTGTTTTACGTCGGGCCAATTTGAAGCATTAGGCCTGATATCCTCCCAACTCAGGTTGTTCCTACCACCTCACCTCGTACCGGCCGCCAGAAGGGCAAAGTGGCGTCCCTTACAAGCGTGCTGGGGTGCGTGCTGTCTCTTAACAGCCTCGTGATAAACTTGCAACCCATGAAAATCATGAGCAAACTGAATTGGCTGTACACAGTCGCAGGTATTGTGTTGGTCGCATATTCGGTTGGACGTCTTAGAGCTTTTCTAAATACTGAGCCTGATCAACAGGGGGCACACGTGAATACAAAGCGTTGGCACATTCTGACCGGCAGCGAGGCTGATAGATGCAGAGCATGTGTTGAGCAGCTTTCTCCGGTTACCTGGGCCAAACCGCTCCTAAAAGCCATTGAATCAAACGGCGGCCTACTTTCCGATAACGCGCGACCCTTACTCTTTGAACTGCGGTTCGCCGCTGAAATGGCCAATGCGAATATCGTTCCCATATACGAATTTGCCGGTTTGGAACCTGACAAAATTGATTTCAAGCTACCAGGAAAACCTTCATGGCTTACCGAATTAGTAGCTATTGATGAAACGGCTAATTTGTCTGAAATACCTAAATACGACGACGAACTTGTCGAGGGCGAAACTAAAAAAGGTTCGGGAATTTTTGTTCGTTCATTAATGATCAGAAGCGATGCAGAAAATCAGACGCATACTGGCGGGTGGCAGATGATTAAGATGCAACAAAAAATAGAAGCCAAGGTGTCACAGGATAATAAGCCTCATAAATTTCCAACTATTTCAGGTGAGAACATTCACGCCATTTTGATTGATACTCGTGGCTTCGGTGGCGGCGACGGTGCCGATATTCATGCGCTGAGACAAATAGTATACGGTGCAGGCCACGGCCATCAAGGGTTTATTGAATACTTCAAAGACAAGCCTGTCATGGGGCTCTTCGATGCTATGAATACTAGTGCCGAAGCTGCGATTTTAAAAGAGCGCATACATTGTCTTGTTTTCGTCAACGAAAAACAGTTTGGCCCCGGCACCATGTGGAGTGGCGCGCACGCGCTTTGGAATCCGTTTCTAGAGTCGGGTGTGCGGGCGCTATCTAAGTCTTTCCCTTGGCCGATCAATCACGAATTTGGCGAAAAGCCTAATAATCACGGACGAACGGGGCGGCCCTTGGTCGTGTCAACAAAGATTGAAACCTCGATACCCGCACCAGAAGAGCACGACTAGCATACTACCCTGGGCCGAATGCATATACAGCGCGGGCACCACGAATAGTGGCTGGACAAGGCATGCTGGTTTGTCTATAGTTCAGTGTGGCCACGGCTAGGAACAAAAGCGCAATTTCCTGTGAGCGGCTTTTCCACATTCAAGTAAAGTTAGGTTCGATGTGCCTATTAGCTGGAATGAAATAAGAAATAACGCTCTACGTTTCTCAAAAAATTGGGAAAATGCGGCGGATGAGCGCGCAGAGTCTCAAACTTTTTGGAATGAGTTCTTCGCAATTTTCGGCATAACAAGACGTCGGGTAGCAAGTTATGAAAATGCTGTCAAAAAATTTGGCGGCAACCAAGGGTTTATTGATTTGTTCTGGCCTGGCATGCTTCTTGTTGAGCAGAAGTCCCGTGGCAAAGACTTAAACAAAGCCTACCAACAAGCTATCGATTATTTTCCAAATATGAAAGAGCGCGATCTGCCGCGCTATATATTTGTTTCCGACTTCAATAAGCTTCGAATTTATGATCTGGAACAGTCAGAAGAAATCGAATTTCCAGTTTCAGAACTGCATAAACATATAAAGCGCTTTGCATTTATAGCGGGCTATCAGTCTCAAGCAATAGTGCCGCAAGATCCAGTAAACATAAAAGCAGCAGAAAAGATGGGCGCGATACATGACCTCTTAAAAGCGAGCGGCTATAAGGGCCACGCTTTGGAAATGTTGTTGGTCCGATTACTTTTTTGCTTGTATGCTGATATGACAGGTATTTTCCAGCCCGCTCAATCGTGGCGGCTTTGGATAGAAGATAGGACGGTACAGGACGGCAGCGACCTTGGGTCACAGCTAACGCACTTTTTCCAAATTCTCAATACTGCGTTAGAGGAGCGAAGCAAGTTGCTCGATGAGCAGCTGGCAGCGTTCCCATACGTCAACGGGAAATTGTTTGAAGAGAGCCTACCTGTTCCCAACTTCGATAAAAAACTTCGCGAAATGTTGCTAGATTGCTGCGCTTTAAACTGGAGTGCAATTTCTCCTGCGATTTTTGGTGCCATGTTCCAAAGTATTATGGATAGCAAAGCTAGACGTAATTTGGGTGCTCACTATACAAGTGAAGAAAATATTTTAAAAGTAATCAAACCATTGTTCCTTGATGAACTTTGGGATGAGTTTAATCAGTTTAAGAACAATCGCAACCGATTATTGGTGCTGCAAAAGAAGTTAGGCAGTCTCTCTTTCTTAGACCCGGCGTGCGGGTGTGGCAATTTTCTCGTCATTACCTATAGAGAAATTCGCCTTTTAGAGTTAGAAATTGTACGCGCAATCGCACTCGCAGACAAACAAATGACGCTTGACGTCAGAACCTTACTGATGGTTGACGTTGATCAATTTTACGGGATTGAAATTGAAGAGTTTCCAGCGCAAATCGCTCAAGTCGCGCTTTGGTTAACAGATCACCAGATGAACTTGCTAGTCAGTCAAGAATTCGGTTTGTACCTGGCTCGGATACCGTTGAAAAAATCGCCACACATTCATAACGCGAACGCTCTACAACTCGACTGGGCAAAGGTTATTGATCCATCGAAGTGTAATTATGTTTTCGGCAATCCACCTTTTGTCGGGCCAAAATATATGACAAAAACGCAGAGGGACCATGCTCAGTTTGTTTTTAGAGATATCCGTAGCGGTGGCCTACTCGATTTTGTAGCTGCTTGGTATGTAAAATCCGCCCAATATGTGGCACTCGTTAAAGACGGGCAGGCTGCGCCCCGCTGCGCTTTTGTATCAACCAGTAGCATTACACAGGGTGAGCAGGTGGGGATTCTCTGGTCGTGGCTTCTAGCTCAGGGATTCAAAATATTTTTTGCTCATAGGACATTTCAGTGGACAAACGAAGCTAGCGGAAAAGCTGCTGTACACTGCGTAATAATAGGTTTCGACAAGTCAGAGACGAAGAAGAAAACAATTTTCGAATACGACGATGTTCGCGGTGACGCGCATGCTGTCGATGCTAAAAATATCAATCCTTATTTAATCGATGCAGATGACATAGTTCTGCCGCGACGCAGGTTGCCGCTTAGTGCCGCCTTGCGTCTAGCTATAGGCAATAAGCCGGTCGATGATGGGAATTTTCTATTTACAACAGATGAAATGAATGAGTTTCTCAAAAACGAGCGCAAAGCAGCCCCTTATTTTAGAAGATGGATTGGTACAGATGAACTACTCTACAATTATGAACGATGGTGTTTGTGGCTCAAAGACTGCCCACCAAACTTACTACAAAAGATGCCAACAGTGCTGGCAAGAATCGAAGCAGTTCGTGAATTTCGCTTGAAGAGCGACAGCATACCTACGCAAAAACTTGCTGCATTCCCAACAAAGTTTCACGTAGAAAATGTACCAACAGAGCGATATTTAGTGATACCAAAAGTATCTTCAGAAAAAAGATATTTTATACCGGTAGCCTTTGAAGATTCATCCACAATGGCTAGCGATCTGCTTTTTATAATGAGAGACGCTACTCTTTATCAATTTGGTATCCTCTGTTCTACCATGCACAATGCGTGGGTGCATTACACATGCGGCCGCCTGGAAAGCCGTTATCGCTATTCGGCTCAGATTGTGTACAACAATTTTATTTTTCCAACAGCACCTTCTGAAAAACAAACGAAAGCCATTGAAACAGCCGCTCAGCAGATTCTTACAACTCGTGAGAAATTTCCAGACGCTTGCTTATCCGACTTGTACGACCCGCACACGATGCCGCCTGATTTAGTAAAGGCGCATCAACAACTTGATACCGCGGTCGATGCTGCATACGGGAAAAGATCTTTTAGAAAGGACGGGGAACGGGTTGCGTTTCTATTTGATCTCTACAAAATTCTAGATTTGCAGCAAAAAAGTTTCGAAAAACCTAAAAAGAGCAAATAACGCAAGGCAAGAAGCCCAGCCCTAGGAGTTACGGCCAGGGCCAATGAATTTGAGCACCTGAGCGCTCCTGCGCAACAGGTTCAGTCGATCAAAGGATTGGTATTCTTGAAGAAGAAAATGCGTCCTGTCGTGGTGGGTAGTTAAGGTCATCCCAGAAATATATTTCGTGGCCATTCGTGTAGTAGATGAACGTGCTCAAGGCTGGTGAGTCGCTGGGCTGCTGTTCGGGCGTGGGTGGACGATGAGCTGGTGGTTGCATGGTGGTCCTCGCTTTAGCTAAATTTATAAAGCGCCTGCAAGCTAAGATGTTCTCAAATCGGCGATGTTTTTAGCCGTTCTAAATTATTAAGCGTCGCACTACCTATAGTGGCATTTGAAAAAAATTTTTGACTGATTTACTAAGGCCTGTTTCTTTCGAGTGTTGCTGGACTTCTCTCTGCTCACGAAGTTGTTTCATTATTGGTCGAAAGTTGGAATTTGAGACCAAAACGATTTAGAACGACTTTAATGCTGCTAGTTCCACATATCCGGATCCTTTTTTATGTAGGGAATGAGTACCCCAAGGGCATAAACCACCAGGGCATTAAGAACACGCCCAAATAAGAGACAATTCGCTGTAACTAACCTAATTTTTCCTACCCAGCTCAGTTCCTTTCTCGACAATTTCAGATTATTAAATCGCATAAGCCTTACAATTTTTTGAATTTCAAAATTCAATCTCTCAGATTGCACTCTCCTCAGTTCATCAACATGCTCAGACTGGCCTGCGTCTGTGTCATAAACCTCTGCAGGCAAAACTAATTCACTGCCCTTTAACAAAAAAGTACCAGTACTCTGCCAAAATATCTTCTCATCTTCTCGACTTAGAGTGGCTTTCAAGCCTAGAGCTTCAGCTAATTGCAGGCGATGAACATCAAAAGCGGCCTGCAATGATTGCCCACTTACAATACCGCAGAAAAACATCCGATAGTAGGCCCAATCTGTCAATTTGCAGAGCCCGAATATCTCTAACGAACAGAGTAAAATCCTAATTGAATTTGGTGTAAATTCGCGCCCCGCCTGGCCGTTTAACTGACAATGATGAGCGACAATCAGTATTGCCGGTTAAAGACAAATAGAATTGCCGCTTGACAGTCGCTGAATTTGAATGAGTTTTAAATAGCACTTAGTGTATCTG
>JADYXQ010000013.1 GCA_021772135.1 Candidatus Obscuribacter sp. | reverse complement strand
CGCTGTGCTCAGCCAGTCACTTCAGTGCGCAAATGCTCAATCCAATTTTAGCCCGTTGAGTCAATAGGCGCGCCGTAAATCTGCCAGCGGTTTTGGGGCTATTCGTGGGCTTTCATACCGGCTTGCTCCGGCTGGCTTTCTTCTTACCACTATCGCTATCACCATTGCTTTTGCTATCTTCATCCGCATAATACGTGCCAGCCTTCGCTATCGGAAGAAGCCATTCAATTTCATGCCGAAACTCAGTAGGCTCAAATTTCTCCATCGTAATATATTTGGCGGCGCCCAGGGCGCGAGCGGCAGTACGCACTCCGTCTTTAAGATATTTGCCCACCTCAGGCGGCTCCGCGCTGAAGCATACGAACGGGATCTCCTGTAAGTGCGGATCGCCTTTTACCCAACGTAGAAAATCAAAAACACTGCCGCCATTTTGCAAATGAACATCAGAGATGATCATGTCCACATCTGAGCATCTAAGCACTTCCATAGATTCATGAAAAGTGTCAGCCTTAAGTATCTTGTGTCCAAAATGTTCTAAACTATCGCATATTTCCTTCATTTCTTTCGGGTGTTCCATCGTCACTAATATTCGGGCATCCATCTTATTCACCAAACTTTTCTGTGTCAGCGTTCTAAACCTTTATCGACGGTTTTATTTTCTCCTTCGGTAGGAGTGAATGAATGTGATCTATAAATTCTGCTGCGTTAAAGATCTCCATCTCAATGTATCTTGCAGCACCTAATATACGAGCCGTAGTGCGCACGCCATCAGCCAAGAGTTTGGCGATGGGCGTTGGTTGCGAACTGAAGAGAACAAAAGGAATAGACCTTGTCTTTTGGTTTTTTTTCACCCAGCGCAGAAAGTCAAACATGTCTCCGCCATTTTCCAGATGAACATCGGAGATGATCAAATCGGCTTCGTGGCTTTTTAGATAAGCTTTTGCTTTGACGAAATTGCTCACCACTGATACTTCATGGCCACAGTTCTCCAAACAAGTTTTTACCTGTTCAGCATTAGCATGTTCTTCCAGGAGTGCCAAAATCAAGGAGGCCACTGTTTCACCCTATGTCTGTGTATTCACTAGACAAGGTGAGAAGTAACGCCCGCTTATGCTGGGCTCATTTTATGGCCGTGAAATCAGGCCTTATCTGTACCGGTCTGACGGGCTGTGTCCTGGATAGTTCCATTCAAGCCTGGCTAAACGGATACGCACTCAGGCACATCCGGCGAGGCGCCGATATGGCTGGAGCAATGAAGCGCGACGATAAAAAGCGTGCCACTAACCATTAAGTTTGTGTTCATCTGGTCAGCACCTAGTTCTATTAACTGGCTGAGAAGCAAATAGAGTCTATTTACCCATGCTGATGGAGCGCAGGGCATGCATTATTTCTGAATCGGTCCAGTGGCGGGCCATTGTTGGCGGGCGGTCAATCATTTTCATAAAGTCTTTGACCGAATCGGTAATTTGAAAATCTTCCAGTTTGGTGGAAAAACTACGACCATTGTTTAGCATCGGATTTACCGGCCTGGTCAGGCTTTGTTTGATTAATTCGATTCTGCGTTCGCTCAAGAACTCACTGATTTCTTTGAGATTTGCTTGCTGCTCAAGATGCGGCACGAGCTCACCGTTTCTAAAAGTGGTGCCATATCTTGGAATGGCCGCGCCCTGGTCAATGAGGAATGGCTTTTGTTCTTTACCAAATAGTGCAACCTGATCTTTTCTTGTGCCACTAAAGGTCCACATGTCGTCTTCGACAAAGCCGGCCTTGCGAATTTTGCCCACCACAGAAACTACATGTTTGTCTGTCACGCCGGCGGTCTCTCCGAGGGGTTGCGTGTAGTAACGCACTCCTCGATCGAGATTGCCGTGCTCAAGCACAGGAGCATCGAAAAGCTTGTGCGATATTGGCCGTGGAACTGCGTCCACTCCCAATTTTAAGGCTGATACCGCCATTGGTGCCAAAGTTTAGGCTCTTCGTCTAAAGGCAAGCTGAACCAGAAGGTGCTACCGCTCCCTGCCGCGCTCTCTGCGCCAAGATTGCCGCCGTGGCTGACAATTATCAGTTTGCTTATAGCCAGGCCCAGGCCGAATCCTCTACTACCTGAGCTATTCGAAGCTTGGAAAAATTTATCGAAGACAAAGGGCAGCTCTTGTTCGTCAATGCCGCGTCCATTATCTTTGACGGCTACAGTGACGCTACTATCTTTAATTCTGCCACTAATTTCAATTTTGCCGCCCTCCGCCGAATACTTAATTGCATTAGAAATTAAGTTGGTCAAGACCTGCAAAATCCGCACTCTGTCTGCCACAACTTCAACCGTTGCCATATTAGTACTAATGGATACGCTGTTTTTTCGGTCTGAGGGCGACCAGATGCGACAGGAACAATATTTTCACCAGTACGTTCTTGTGTCAGATTCAGAGCGCGTTTTAGCATCTCTTCGCTGGCAAGGTAATTGCCTGCCTTAAGTAGAGCATAGCCTTGATTGCCGAAATTTATGGCCAAACGATTGTCGTCTGCATGCAGAATATTTGTATTGATATCGAGAGCCCGTTTAAACATTTCCTGAGCTTTGTCTGGCATGCGCCGGTCTGCGTATGCAACTCCCATATTATTAAGCGCGTAGGCCATGGCGCTTGCCTCGCGTTCAGATACGTTTTTGCCTTTGGACGCTCTTCTGACATAGTCAACATTTCGAGACTAATCTGCAGCGCCTCTTTATATTTTTGTTGATCAACCAGTGCCATTACCAGTTGCTGGGCTGTATAAAGATACTCCATGGTAAACAGCCTGACTGGCAAACGCGCATTCAGAGTTTGATGCATAAGCGCTACGCGAAGAAACAATTCGGCTTCGGCGCTTTTCTTCAAAAGCAAAGCCATAGTACCGATGCTGCCGGTCATGCTATGCATTTGCAAAATCATAATACCGGCCCAAAGTACGGCGGTTAAGCCTGGCCTTATTGCTTCTATGGTGGGCGCTGATAGCAATACAACAATTGTGACGATAATCCAAAAAGCTTGAATGATTAGTTGGAGCAGAATCATCTTTCAAATATGCACCAATAATGCCCGGGATAAACGGGAAGAAGTTACTGTAGGATGGGCACGTGTTACGCATCCAAAAAGGGTGAGGTTTCAGGCTGATGGCAATTTTAAAATTCGCTGATCGCCTTTTACTGGCTGCTGTCGTTTGCCTTACTAACTTTGGACCTTTTATTACTGCGGCGATGGCTACAGATCCGCCCCAGGTGATCGTTTACAAGGCCGGTGCCTTGGCAAAGGCCGGCAAAGTGTCGGACGCCATGGCACTCGTAGACAGTGGGCTGCAGCGCTTTGCCGGTAACGATCTTTTGCTGGCCGAAAAGGCATTGCTCTATGTTTTTTCTGACGACCAAAAAAACGCACGAAAATATATTGCTTTGGCACTCGATCGACCGAAGCCGTCGGCCGATGCTTTCGACGTTTGTCTTGACTGTTTAGAAGAATTAGATGATGCAGAAGGCCAATATAAGGTCGTCACCAAGGCTCTAAAGCTGGTTGCATCTGACAACCGGTTGAATTTAAAGGCCGGAATACTTCTAAGAGAACGAGGAGACTTTCAAGAGGCCGAAAGACTTATCAGAGCGAGTTGTAGCAGCTTCCCTGCCACCCTGGGAGCATGGGAAGAACTTTTAAAAGTTGATTGCCATCTTGAGCACTGGAAGGCACTGGTCACCGACTGTTTGGCAATGGAAAAATATTGCGCCGATAAACCTGTTTATAAAAAACGTCTGCCTTATGCCCGGTGTCTG
Organism: Candidatus Obscuribacter sp.; assembly: GCA_021772135.1. Taxonomy (GTDB): domain Bacteria; phylum Cyanobacteriota; class Vampirovibrionia; order Obscuribacterales; family Obscuribacteraceae. The sequence continues at coordinate 25,033 of JADYXQ010000013.1, read as the reverse complement.
GCAATGAAAGTGGCTGCTTTGCTAAAGCTAAAGCAGCCGAAAGAGGCTCTGACAGCAGTGAATACTGCTATAGCAATATCGCCACTTGACCGACGACTCTTTATGCAGAGACTCGAGATCAATAAAGCGTTGAATAACAAAGCCGCTTGTGCAGCCGATGAAGCCAAGATCAAATCGTTCAATGATATGTATTAAAATGAGTGCACTTCTTACCCGAATTATTCATTGGTAGAATATAGCGGATAGCACCACCGGTGGTATCGCCCGCATAGCTATCCAATAACGCGGACTTTTTCGTCATTTGTTTTTTGAATCATTGCGACCATCATTATGAGAAGTGGCACCAACCAGGTGTTTTCGAGGCGGTGCAGAAGAGCAAATGGCAGTGTGAGGAGGAAAAGCGCTATGAAGCGGCGGATTTTAATAGAGTAGACCAGCGGCATTGGTGTTTTAAGGATGCGCTCACATCCTCCCAGGTGATCGATCAACAGCGCACGTTCCCGGTCTGCTTGTACAAACGCGAACCTGTCCATTTTGTATGCATCGCATGCCTCACGTAATAATCCACCAAGTACCAGGGCAACCGTGCTTGGCATATGGTCAGCTCTCGCCAAGTGGTCAGCACCCTCTTGTCCGACCAGGGCAACAACTTTTGCAGATGGCTTTTCGCCACGGAGGCTTAAGCATGCCACATGGGGAAAAACTGCTACCCAGCGCACAAATTTTGGTTGCCAATCGCGATTTTGGGGTCCGTACGACAGAGTGGTGATTACAAGGTTTCGCGATTGATTGACGATACCGCCCCAGAGTTTCCTCGCCTCCCACCACCTGTCGTAACCAGCATTAGTACGCAGCACCATCAGAAGTCCCAGAGCGACACCGATGATCTCGAAGGGCGCAATCTCCAGACCGAGATGGACTTGAAACTGCTTTTCCATGAACAACGAAGTGACACAGATGCCGGCGGCGACAAGACCTATGACCAAGACGTTTGGCAGAACATGCGGTGTGATTGAGCCTTGGATAGCAACAGCCTGTCGCCAGAAATTGCCTGTCTTTAGATGCATTTGTTACTTCCTTTTCGAATCAAGATTTGGACGACTGAATGCGATTTAGATAGTACTTTCCGTGCCTGTGGTGGCAAGCCTTGGACGGCGTCGTTCTGTAACCTTTGGTACCGCAGTTAGAGGCAAGAATTGTCCCTCATCGGGTTGATAGCTAAAGACTTCTCCTGTTTCGAGCTTGTATATCCAAGCATGAAGATTCAACTCACCACGCGACAAGCGCGCTGCAACTGCAGGATGAGTCTTGAGATTTTCAAGTTGAACAAGAACATTCTCTTGAATGGCGACGTTAAGGAGCTGCTTGTCATCGAGATCTTTGTAGTTTTCCTTGACCGTGCGTCGTGTGGCATCAGCGTGAGAAAGCCAGGCTGCCACCATTGGCCGCACCATACGGTGGAATTATGTTTCCGGCGTTTCGAAGGATGAACAAGTCCCCAGGACTTGTCTGAGTAATGAGATTAGGATTAATCCGTGAGTCTGAACAGGTGATGAATAAAGCATCGGGATTCTGACCTTTTGCAAGACGCTCAAACAGCTCCTTGTGTGAAAGGAATATGTCGGACCGAAATTCATGTAGACCGGTTATAAGTTTTAGCATATGAATTGAATTACTCCTTATTCAAAGATAGTCTGTTTGGGGTGTCATCTGACCAGGCCGCCCGCGCTTTCTTTACTGCTGATCGGAACTGCTCAACGTCCTCCGGCTGCGGACCTGCGAACTTCAAGCCGTCCAGCGCCCGGCTCGCGAGTTCTGGATGCCTCAAGTGATAAAAGACATTCCGCCCCTGCTTACGTTCAACAATCAATCTGCAAGCACGCAAGATGGAAAGATGCTGCGATACACCTGATGGGCTGATTTGCAGGATCTCGGCAAGTGACGTGACGTCTTTTTCTTCCGCATGCAATTCCTCGACGATGCGGACCCTAAGAGGATGGGAGAGAACGCCAAATAGCTCCGATAACTCCTTTGTGACCAAGCTTCTATAGGGCATTGTTTCACCTCGCATATTCAAATCTTTGAAGATATCGATAGTGGAACAGGCGTACGACCCTTTTTCTGAGCGTTTTCTGGTGCGTTGGAGTGTAAATCAGTGTATAGATATACTGAAGAAAGGCCGAAGTGGAGATGCCGATGAAGACAATTTGCGGAACGGACAAACTTGTAGTCTCTGACGAACCGAAGATTGGATGGATCTTGATTTTATTAGGCTTAACGGGCTCTCTGTGCTTATTTCTTGCTTCTTCGACAGACCCTGATTCCATTAAAGGGATTTTTGCAACCTTGCTTTTCGCTGCCGCTGGAGTTGTTTTTCTCCAAAAAAGTTTGTTTGAGTTCGAAGCAAAGAGCCGTTATTGTCACTGGCGAAAAACATGGTTAATGAAAAAGACAAACGGAAAAATTTTCTTCGACGACATTGAAGATTTAGTTTTAGAATCTAACGATGAAAGTTATCGCCTTGTCCTAAAGTGCAAAGAGATGACTTTGCCGATGACTGATTCTTTCTATACTGATAAAGAGAAATTAGAAGCTACAAGGAAACAGATTCTCGACTTTGTCAAAATCAAAGCGTCCAATAATTTGATAGACACTCTTACGAGCCAAGTGCGTTTACTGGTAGAAAACGGCAAGGAAATCGAAGCTATTAAACTAGTCAGAGATACATCGAAGTGCAGTCTAGCAGAGGCTCGGCAGCATGTGGTTGGTTTGAGATCGTCTAATTTCATCTCAGATAACACGCGAATAATCGAAGATTCTCGGCACCATGATCGTTGACTACGCTCGTTAAACCGCTTAATTATTCAACCGTCACAGACTTAGCCAAATTGCGGGGCTGGTCTACGTCTTTACCGAGATAATCAGAGATGAAGTACGAGAGCAATTGCAATGGCACCACTGTGGTCATTGGTGAGAACAATTCGTCTACCGGTGGAATAGTCAGTACAGAGTCAAATGTTCTCTGTGCTTGTTCATCACCGTCAACCGCTACAGCAATCATTTTTGCTTTCCGTGCGCGGGCTTCTTGAGCGTTAGACAGTGTCTTTTCGTAAACAAGGCCCGGCACAAGTACGGTTATGACCGGAACGTTCTGGTCGAGCACAGCGATTGGTCCGTGTTTCAGTTCACCTGCAGCGTAACCTGATGCGTGAATGTAGCTCAATTCTTTTAGTTTAAGCGCGCCTTCAAGAGCGGTGGGGAAGTTCAATCCGCGGCCGATGAAGACAACATCTTGGGCTTCTGCATATTTCACTGAAGTCTCGCGAATTACTTCTTCGCGAGCGAGTATCTGTTCGATCATGGCAGGCACAAGATTCAATTTGATCTTGAGTTCTTTGGCGCGTTCGGGTGTGAGTGTGCCTCTGCGCTCACCAAGATAAATAGCGAGCAGGTAGAAACAAGCCAGTTGAGCCAGATAGGTCTTAGTGGCGGCCACTGATACTTCGATACCGCATTCGGTGACGATTAGATTTTGTGTCAGTTGCGCCAGGTGCGAGTCGGCTCTGTTGGTGATACCTAGTGTGTACGCGCCTTTCTTCTTTGCTTCGGTTAAAGCGGCCAGAGTGTCGGCGGTTTCACCAGATTGGCTCACGGCAATTGCGAGAGTTGACTCATTGCAAAGCAATCTTCTGCCGCGAATTTCAGAGGCGATATCAACGTCAACTGGAATACCGACTAATTCTTCAATCAGCAATTTGCCGACCATAGAGGCGTGATAGGCGGTGCCGCAAGCAAATATATTGATGCGGGTCAGTCCCTTAATTTCTTCATCGGTCAAATGTACGCCGTAGTTGGCAGAAGCACTGCCGGCAGGCGTTAAGTGGTCGATGGTCAAATCAATGGGATGATTCGGGTGACGCAAATACTTAGATAGCGTCTGGCGCAAAACCAAAGGTTGCTCATGTATTTCTTTTAGCAAGAAGTGTTTATAACCGCACTTGTCGATTACGTATGGGCTGGTATCAAGAGCGATAGGGCTGCGTTTTACTTCGGTGCCGTCAAAAGTGAACAGGCGAACTTTTGCTGCTGTAATTTCAGCAATTTCGCTTTGCTCTAATTTAATTACTCGATTGGTGTATTGACGCACAGCCATTGAGTCGGAGGCGAGGAAGTTCTCGTCATTACCGAGGCCCACAGAAAGTGAGTAGTGGTGGTTAATGGCGTAAATGCGGTCGGGGTGCTCCTGGCTGACTACGCCGAGAGCAAATATTCCCACCAGTCTTTTGACAGATCTTGTAATTGCTTTTAGAAGATCTTTGTCGATTTTGTATTCGTGCGACACCAGATGCGCTACCACTTCGGTGTCGGTGTCAGAGTTGAACTGGTAGCCCAGGCCTTTCAGTTCTTCACGAAGCTCTTCATAATTTTCGATGATGCCATTGTGCACAACAGCGATAGTGCCGGTTGAATCTGTGTGAGGGTGAGCGTTCTGGTCATTTGGAATGCCGTGAGTGGCCCAGCGAGTGTGGCCGATGCCGACATTTGCTGATGGCTTTTTGTCTGCCAGTAGTGCTTCTAGATTGGAAAGTTTACCGGCCGCTTTCATGACGCTAAGGCGTCCGTTTTCAATTACTGCCACACCGGCTGAGTCGTAGCCGCGATATTCGAGGCATTTGAGTTCATTTAAAAGTACAGGGGCTGCTTTTAAGGGGCCGAGATAACCAACAATTCCGCACATATTCCTTTCTTCCTCCAGATTTAGTCAATTACTTGCCAGCGCAAGCATTTAGACTTCCATCAGTTCTGCTTCTTTGTCGTGAATGTATTTATCGATTTCTTTGACGAATTTATCGGTAATTTTTTGCAGGGCGGCCTCCTGGTCTTTGATTTCGTCTTCCGAAATCTGCGCGCCTTTCATTTTTTTCAAGTCTTGGTCGCAATCTCTGCGAATGTTGCGCACGGCAACGCGCGATTCCTCACCGATTTTTTTGACCATTTTGCCCAGCTCTTTGCGGCGCTCTTCAGTCATTTGCGGAATGCCGATGCGAATGACGTTGCCGTCTGAGTTTGGCGTGAGGCCAAGATCAGATTTGTGAATGGCCTGTTCAATGGCTTTCAAGCTCGATTTGTCGTATGGCTGAATGGTAAGTGAACGGCCGTCGCTGGTAGAAATATTGGCCAGACCCTTGAGTGGTGTCATGGTGCCGTAGTAGTCAGCCTCGATGCGATCCAGCATTTGTGGATTGGCCCGTCCTGATCTCACGGTTTGCAGTTCTTTGTGCAAAGAGACCAGCGCTTTTTTCATGCGTTCTTCTGCGTTCTGTAAGACTTCGGTAGTTGTACTCATGAATTTCTAAATCCTCACTAGCTGTGCTCAATTTCCTACGATTGTGCCGATTGCCTGACCTTGAACGATTTTTTCGATGCTGCCGTCTTTGGCAAAATCGAAGACCAGAATTGGAATGTTGTTTTGCTGGCAAAGTGATACGGCTGCCGGATCCATTACTTTGAGGCCCTGTCTGAGCATTTCTTCAAAAGTAATGCGGTCTAATTTTTTTGCATTGGCATTGGTGCGCGGGTCGTCACTGTAAACACCGTCTACGCCGTTCTTAGCCATGAGCACCGCATCTGCCTTAAGTTCTGCTGCGCGCAGAGCTGCTGCAGTGTCGGTGGTGACGTGGGGGTTTCCGGTACCGCCGCCGAGGATGACCACACGATTTTTTTGCAAGTGACGAATGGCACGCAGTCGAATGAAGGGCTCTGCCACTGTAGGCATGGCGATGGCTGTTTGCACTCTGATGTCGATGCCCTTCTTATTAAGCACTTCGCCGAGAATCAAACAGTTCATGATCGTTGCCAACATACCAACGTGGTCGGCGGCAGCTTTATCCATGCCCCAACCAGCGCCTTGTACGCCGCGGAAAATGTTGCCACCTCCTACCACAACAGCTATTTGTACGCCCAGGTTATATGCGATCGCTATCTCGTTGGCGATGCGATTAATTTCGTTCTGGTCGATGCCAAAGCTCTGAGTGCCCATAAGGGCCTCACCGCTTAGCTTCAGGAGAATCCTTTTGTAGTGAACGGCCATTGTGATTCCTTTGCAAAAACTCTTCTAAATAGAAGACAGCCAGATCATAACGCGATCACGGCTGTCTATCTATATTGTCGATTTATTCTTAAGTTGTGGCTTCAGTTTCTTCGCCGGCGTTGTCGCCGAGAATGAAGAGAGCGTAACGCACTACTTTGGCGTCAACGCCCAGTTCTTTCCCTTTGGCGGTGAGATATTTAGCTACTGACTGTTGCGGATCTTTGACGAATGGTTGTTCGCTCAAGACGCGCTCTGCCAGCAACTTGTCAACACGGCCAGTGACGATTTTTTCTTTCATCTCAGGCTTCTTGTCAGCCAGGTCGGCTTTACCCAGTTCAATTCTGCGCTCGTTTTCGATTACTTCAGCTGAAATATCGTCACGGGTTAAGAATGTTGGTTTGGCAGAAACTACATGCATGGCCAATTCGCGGGCCAGTGCTTGCAGGTCGGCTGGAGAAGATGCTGCTTTGTCTGTTTCAATCTCAATGATGGCGCCCATTTTTCCACCCAAAGTATGGATGTAAAGACCGGTAATGCCATTTGGCTTGGACAGATCGAAGACAGCTAAACGCTTAATTGAAATGTTCTCGCCGATTTTGGCGATGGTTTCAGTTACGGCATCTTTGACGCTCTTGCCATCAGGCAAATTGAGAGCCATTAACGCTTCAACGTCGGCTGGTTTTTTTGTTGCGGTTAATTCAGCAATCTGTTTGCCGAGAGCAACGAATTGCTCGTTGCGAGCAACGAAATCGGTTTCGCAATTGATTTCGACCAGTGAAGCCAGTTTGTTGTCTGGGCTTACATAGCCGACTACCAGACCTTCAGATGTGGCTCGGCTAGATTTTTTGCTGGCCGATGCTGCGCCTTTTTGTCTAAGTAGTTCGAATGCTTTTTCGAAGTCGCCTGTTGCTTCAACCAGGGCTTTTTTGCAATCCATCATGGCTGCGCCTGATTTTTCGCGCAGGTCTTTGACCATGGAAGCAGATATTTCTACCACTGTGCTCATCTCCTATCCTCTTTTGAAGTTGGGGAAATTGGGAATATAAATTGTCGTTTTTGATTGATTAGTCCAGAACAGCGTTTGGCTTAAGCTTCGGTAGTCGCTTCAGCGGCTGGTGCTGCTTCTGGAGTTTCACTTTTTTCAAGCGAAGATGCTCCGACACTGGCCATCTGTGGTTCAGCACCGTTTTGTTCGGCGCCTTCAGCAGCTGGCTGAGCTCCGTGTTCTTTCCAATCAGCATTTTCTTTCAAAGGCTCAACATGGCCTGCGCCTTGTTTGCCTTCAAGAATAGAGTCAGCAATTTTGCCGACAATCAGCTTGATTGAACGAATGGAGTCGTCGTTGCCTGGAATGACGTAATCGATGCCGTCTGGATCGCAGTTGGTATCAATGATACCGACAGTGGCGATGCCGATTTTCTTGGCTTCGTTTACAGCAATAAATTCACGTTTTTGATCGATGATGAAAAGCACGTCTGGCTTACCACGCATGGTTTTGATACCACCGAGTGATTTTTCCAGTTTGAGCAATTCGCGATTTAAAACTGCTTGTTCTTTTTTACCGCGACGGAAAAGATCTCCGCTATCGCGCATTTCTTCAAGCTTCTTCAGACGGTCAATACGCAGTCTGATAGTTTCGAAGTTAGTGAGCATGCCGCCCAACCAACGACGATTTACATAGTAGGCTCCGCAACGTTTTGCTTCTTCTTCAACGATTTCAGAAGCTTGTTTCTTGGTGCCGACAAAAATTACGTTCTTCTTTTCGGAAGCGCATTTTCTAATGTATTCACAGGCCTTATCGAGAGCGCGAGTAGTTTGCTCGAGGTCGATAATGTAGATGCCGTTTCTTTCACCATAGATGTAAGGTCTCATCTTAGGATTCCAGCGGCGGGTCTGGTGACCGAAGTGAACACCAGCTTCCAAAAGTTGTCTCATCGATGCTACTGGCAAGGGTAGTTTGCTCCTTAGTTAGTGTGTAGGCCGGTAGGTATGTCGGAACTGATAAATTCAAGCAAAGCTTGATGGCCGGTCTTCCGTAGGACCGTCCGTTCATAAGATCCTCAAGGTAGCACTCTCCGGCGTCCTCGGCCGCAATCTGCAGAGAACCTTAACGGTTCGCTTAAGAATTGGCTGAGCAGCGTCCCGAGACTGCTCAATTGCTTAGATGCGCGTGCCTGTACGGCGTCGCGCCGACAACAGTTGCGGCGTCGGTAGGCTTGAAGGCCGACCAGCACCGCAAAGAACAGTGGACGATTGTAACACAAAGGCCCATATATGCCTATTTCTAGACTCTTTTACAATAACTAGTTATAATAATACAACGTAAACTTTTGCTAACAGGATAGGCGTTCAAAAGAGCTTACAGAGTTGAGAGGCCAAAGTGTCCAAAGTTTTAGTGCTTAATGCATCCTATGAACCGCTCAATATCTGTACCTGGCGTCGCGCTGTTGTTTTGTTGATGAAGGGAAAAGCGGAACAAATCGAGAACAACGGCAAAGAAATCTACACTGATTTGCCGCTGCCTACTGTGATTCGCCTGCGTTCGTACGTCAAAATTCCCTACAAAGAAATCAGCCTCTCCCGCCGCAACATCTTGCACAGAGACAATTACATCTGTCAGTACTGCGGCGATAAAAGGCACGATCTGACTATTGACCACATCATTCCGCGCTCCCGTGGCGGCCTTGATAGCTGGGATAATGTGGCCGCCGCTTGCCTGCGTTGCAATGTCAAAAAGGGCGACCGCACACCCAAAGAAGCAGGCATGCCCTTGAATACAACACCAAGACGGCCTATGTCGCACGTGGTCTTCGAAATTTCCAAGCATGCCGGCGCGGCCGAGTATGATTGGAAAAAATACGTTATTGGCGCCTGAAACACTTTAAAAACGCTCGCCAGTCTCGATTCTGCTTTTCGAATATTCGAATGGCTGTCTATTGAACTTTGCCGCTTTGTTTATCGTATAGATATAGAGGGCGTTCTTCCCTTTGTTTGGTTTTGGCCAAAGCTGTTCTATTCTATTGAGAGAAACATGTCTATTCAGCCTCAAGCAGCACTCGAGCCTTTTGGTCAGGCCACCACCGGTGGGGCCGGCATCTTGTCGTCTCAAAGTTGCAATTTTGCCAGCGTCGTTTTAGATGTGCAGGTAAAAGGCCTTAAAGACAGGCTTTTCACTTATCGTGTACCAGAGCATTTGCTCGGCGGTGTTTTTGTAGGTGCCCAGGTAATTGTGCCTTTTGGCCCCAGGCAGCTGGTTCCTGGCTATGTTGTCGCCCAAATCGAGCATTTCGAAGCCGATTATGCCATCAAAGATATTCATGAAATTGTAGAGCCCGAACCGCTCTTCGACCAACACTATATTGATTTTCTTGCCTACATCGGCAAACAATATTGCGCTTCTCTACAAGAAGTGATTGCAGCAGCCATTCCTGCCTGTTTAACCACTAAAATCAAGCGCATCATTAAACTGACCAGCGCAAAAACTTTTAGTGACGAGCAGCTAGCCGTTGCTCAAGAACGGGCGGCGGCCTTGCTAATTAGCTTGCTCAAAGACTCTGCCAGAGAGCAGCTTAACATGACGATTTTGCGTCAACGATTTGAGCGCGCCGCCAGGCGTATGCAGCCAAAATTAGACCTGTCGCAATTTGCCCGAGCCCTGCGCGATCTGGCCAAAGTCGGCCTTGTCATTTCAGAAATTGAAGAAGAAGGAGCCACTACAGCTAAGGTGGTCACTTATGTAACCGCTGCCCTAGGTGCCGATGCACTGGCGAAGACTGCTAAACAAAAAGCAGTGCTCGAGGCCCTGACGAAGTTTGAAATTGAGAAAAAACCATGCAGCATTGCCGCCCTGGCGACGGCTTCGGCTGTCAGTCGTGCCACTGTAGACAAAATGGTGTCAAATGGTGCTTTGCTTTTAAACGGTGCGGAAGTACAGCGTGATTCACTGGCCGCTTTGCCTCAGGCATTTGTGGATAGAGCAGCCCTGAGTGAAGGTTTACCCTTAACAGCAGAACAATCTGTGGTGTTTGCTACACTCAAAGCAGATTTAGATAAGCGTCTCGAGCTGACTAGCAGTCAGTCGCTGGTAGAGCCGGTGCAGCCCTGGCTTTTGCATGGTGTGACCGGGTCAGGAAAAACAGAAGTCTATTTGCGACTGATTACAGAAGCATTGAAACAAGATCGTTCGGCACTTTTTCTTGTGCCTGAAATCAGCCTTACTCCACAGCTCGCCGGCCGCTTAAAGTCTCGCTTTGGCAAACTTGTTGCCACCTGGCATAGTGCCATCAGTGCTGGTGAGCGTTACGACACCTGGAAAAGGTTGCGCAGCGGTGAAGTCAAAATCTTGCTCGGGGCGAGATCGGCCATTCTGGCTCACATACCAGACCTGGGTGTGATTATTTTAGATGAAGAACATGACGGTTCTTATAAACAATCATCACCCAGTCCGCGCTATAACGCTCGCGATGTCGCAGTAGAAAAAGCCAGGCGCACAGGGGCTCTTGTTCTTTTTGGCAGCGCTACTCCCGATATTGTTTCTTATCAGCGGGCCAGAGAAAACGGGCGCATTTTAGCTATGCCCAATCGCGTTTTTCTTCAGGCTATGCCTAAGGTAACTCTAGTTGATATGCGCCAAGAATTTGCCGACGGCAAAAAAGCGATTTTCGCGCCTCAACTCGATCGCGCCATCGATGAGCGTCTGGCTCGCCAGGAGCAGGTGGTGTTGCTGATTAATCGACGTGGTTTTGCCAATCATGTCTTCTGCCAGCTGTGTGGCCATGTGGTCAAATGCAAAAATTGCAGCGTCACCCTGACTTTACACAGACGCAGCAACAGCCCTGAAGATGGGCCTCTGCAAGGGCATCTGGCCTGCCACCATTGTGGTTTTCGCTCGTCTTTAAAAGAAGAATGTCCGGCTTGTTCGAGCCCCTTTCTTAAAGAATCGGGGTTGGGTACGCAAAAGGTCGAACAAGAGGTAAGGCGCAGACACCCGGAAGCCCGCGTGGTGCGCCTTGACTCAGATGTGGCAGCGAAAAAGGGTGCTTATGAAAAGGTGCTCAATCAATTTTCCAGCGGTGAAGCAGACATTTTGATCGGCACGCAAATGGTGGCTAAGGGTCTTGATATTGAGCGCGTTACTTTAGTGGGTGTGCTCACCGCCGACGCCGCTTTTAACCTGCCCGACTACCGCTCTACAGAAAGAGGTTTTCAGCTATTAACTCAGGTGGCGGGTCGGGCCGGCCGCGGCGAGCGCGTTGGTGAAGTGATTTTGCAAACATACGCACCAGAGCTGGAAGCTCTGCGTCTGGCAAGTAAGCATGATTATGAGAGCTTCTTCGGCCCTGAGTTGGCGAGCCGCAGAGATTTTGAATATCCGCCTTTCAGCCAGTTAATTCGCATTGTCGTCAGCGGCGAAGATCAGCTACTCGTTGAGTCAGTCATTGATTTGTTGGCCGAAGAAATTAGTCGGCTATTGGAAGATGATGTGCCTGAAGACGAGGTTAAGCTACTGGGGCCAGTGCCTTGCGTTATCGAGCGCATCAAAGGACGTTTCCGTTTTCACCTGATCATCAAAAACAAAGGCGGCGAGGCCGTGCAGCACATGATCACTGACTATATGAAAGTACGGCGCTTTGGCCCGCAGGTGGCTGTGGCGGTAGATGTAGATGCCCTCGATATGATTTGATTTGTAAATGAGATGACTACTCTTTCTAATCAGAGTTTAATTAGATAACATAATTAGGTATATGATCGCTCTCTACTATTTCTGCTTTAGCCTTGTGCTGTTTATAGCCGGGCCCTTTCTTCTTTTTAAGAAGAAGGCGCGGGCCGGCCTCGCCCAAAAATTAGGCTTCGTGGCGAAAAATCTCAGCGAGAATAAAAGCAGGCTGGCCAGCTGTGTCTGGTTTCACGCAGTGTCGGTTGGCGAGCTTAACGCGGTACTTTCGCTAATTAGAACTTTTCACGAAAAATATCCCCACATTCCCCTTGTAGTGTCGACGACGACAGCCACCGGACAAGCACTGGCAAAAGAGAAGTTTTTAGGCATTGCCGAGGTCTTTTATTTTCCTTTTGATCTGCCGTGGATTACCGGAAAATATCTCTCTTTACTCAAACCGCGGATGGTGGTCATTTCAGAAACTGAGATCTGGCCCGGCTTTTCACATCAGTGCAAGAATCGCGGCGTCAAGCTTTTAGTAGTTAATGGGCGCATGTCACCAAAATCGTTCAAGTCTTATTTTCGTCATCGCAATTTTTTTGGGCCAGTACTTAATTGCTACGATGAAATCGGTGTGCAGTCTATGGAAGAAGCAAAACGATATAGCGATGTGGCCGGCAACGTTAAAGTACGCGTGCTCGGTAATTTAAAGTTTGATGGCCTGGAGCCCATTACCGACGAAGCAATCAGCAAGCTGCGTCAAGATATCAATTTGCCCGCAAATCGTTTTGTGCTGGTGGCAGGCTCGACCCATGAAGGGGAAGAGACAGCCATGCTCAAAGCATACGGTCGCATGCTTGATACCAATGGTGGTGAACAGGCGTCACAGGTGCGGTTGATTTTGGTGCCGCGGCATCCGGAGCGTTTTGATCATGTCGCTGCTACAGTTGACCAGGCCGGTTACACCGTCAGGCGCTTTTCGCGCGGTGAGCGTTTTGCCGACAGCGGGCGCGAAGTTTATTTGTTAGATGTGATTGGACGACTTTTTAATTTCTATTCTCTCGCCAGTGTGGCTTTCGTAGGCGGCACAATTGCTCCTGTGGGCGGTCATAATATTATGGAGCCTTATGCTTACGGCATACCGGCTGCTGTAGGCCCGGATCTTGATAAAACCAGAGATGTGGCAAACACTCTAATTAATAGTGGTGCTTTAGCTGTAGGTAAAAATAGCGAAGAAGTGGTGGACGCCCTTCTGCGTTTTTATGCCGATCAAGACAGTCGCATAAAGGCTGGAGCTGCCGGTCGCACCATTCTCAAATCAAGTCAGGGAGCCCTCGGTAAGGCGATGAACATGCTGAGCGACAACTTGCAAGAAACGCCTGCGGCTCTGGCTAAAAGGTAAACTGTGTCTGTCTTAAATAAACTAGCATTTTTAAATACACCGGCATCTAGAGTGGTCATGCGTCCTTTTGCTTTCTGTTATGGCCTGGGTGCTTACGCCCGGCTGATGACCTATTCGTTGGGGCTGGCCAGCCGACGCTCAGCGGCCGTGCCTGTTATCAGTGTGGGTAATATTACGGTTGGTGGCACAGGTAAAACTCCACTTACTATCGATCTGGCCGAAAGGTTGGCTTCAAGCGGCCATAAAGTAGCGGTTTTATCCCGTGGCTACGGACGCAAAAGTAAAGGGTTGGTGGTAGTTAGCGACGGCAGCGGCGGTGACCCTCTGGTGGGTGTTGAAGCCGCTGGTGACGAGCCTTTCTTGATTGCCCAATCGGTGAGCGATGCCATAGTGGTTGTCTGCTCTTCCCGGCTGGAATCTGCCCAAAAAGCTGTACACGAGTTGGGCGCGAAAATAATTATTCTTGATGATGGTTTTCAGCACGTCAAATTGCGGCGCGATTTTGATCTGGTGCTGTGGGATTACAACGATAACCCTCTTAGCGCTAGACTTCTTCCCGCCGGTCGTCTCCGTGAGCCCCTAAGTGGCCTTAACCGGGCGACAGACATTGTCGTTACTAAAATTCCCGCTGATGCCGCCGTCGATAAAGTCGAAGAAATTTGTCGCCAGCTGTCTCAAATCGCTCCTCAAGCCAACATTTATCAGTGCCGTTTTGCCCCGGCTTATTTAACCGGTTATGCCCATGAAGGAAAAACGCCTCAGCCAGTGAAACTTAGTGAACTGGCCGGTAAGAAGATTTATTCTCTTTGTGCCATCGCCAGGCCCGACGCATTCGCCACCGAACTGGCCGCACTGGGGGTGGTGCCGGTGCGAACAAGACAATTTGCCGATCATCACTGGTTTAGCCCTGCCGAGCTGCAAGAGATCGAAAGTGATTTTGTCGCCAGTGGGGCAGATTTGCTTGTAACCACCGAAAAAGATATCGTGCGCATGAAATTGCCACCGGCTCTGGGTGCAAAAACCTGGGCACTGGTCTTAAGTTGCCAGTGGCTACCTGCTGCCCCTAAGTTTTTAGCCAGTCTCGCACCGGCAAAAGTATCAATGGATCAATCTGTAATATGACAGAGAAAATCACAGCGCCAAAACCTGCCGGCAAGCAGATTTTAGTGATTCGATATCGCTTCATCGGTGATACCATTTTAACGGTGCCCTTCCTGCGCAATTTGCGTAAGGCCTATCCGCAAGCGCACATAGATGTGCTCACCGGGCCAAGAAGCGGTGAAGTTCTGGATGGCTGCCCATATATTGACGAACAAATAGTTTATGACACCACTCGCTTTCACAAATATGACAGCGGCGAGGGTAAGGCCCGCACATTTGCTTCTTATATCTGGCAATTGCGTAAGCGTAAATATGACCTGGTGTTTGTTCTAAAAAGATCTTTTTCCAGCGCCCTTTTGGCTTTTCTCACTGGAGCAAAAAGACGGGTTGGTTATGCCACTGCAGGCCGCCTCTTGCTGACCGACAAAGTAGAGTGGCGGCAAGATATTCATGAAGTAGATTCTTTGCTTTCGGTCCTTGAGGCCGTTTCTATTAACGTGCCCGCTTCCGAGCGTCAATTGGAATCATGGGTCTCGGAGGCAGAATTGCAAAAAGTACGCAGCCTCACTCCGGCACTCTCTTCTAATCACAAGTATGTTCTCATCCATGCCGCTGCCGCTCATCCCGATAAGCTTTATCCGCTCGACTCCTGGAGCAAATTAATTCATCGCCTTTATAACGAGCTCGGTTTAATTCCGGTGTTTTCAGGTGATAAGCAAGACACGGCTATTTACGAAGAATTGACCGCACTGTCTGGTCTTGGGGGCATTGCCTTGAACTTTGCTGGTCGGCTGAGCTTGCGCGAAAGTATGGCTCTTTACAGTTTAATGAGCCTGGCGGTTTGTGTCGACTCGGGCCCGGCACATCTTTGTGCAGCCGCCCAGGTGCCTACTATAGCCATTTTTGGACCGACCGACCCAGTGCGCTGGCGACCCTATGGGCCCAATAATCAAGCGGTCTTCGACGACACTTTGCCCTGCCGACCGTGCAACTATCACAAGGTTTGCGATAATAGAGAGTGTCTCACCGAGCTTTCTCCCGATCTGATTTTTGAGAAGTGCTTAATTGTGTACCAAATTGCCTCTTAGGAGACCGCTATGCCAGCTCTAACGAAAACACTTTTGCTTAGCTCACTTCTTTTACCGTTGATTTTCAGCACGGTGACCGATTGTTCGGCAAAAGCGAAAAAACGAGTTAGCCGCAGCGAGAGAGCCGATGTTGGTTTCGTTCCCACCACCGGCGGCCCTATGGCCGGCCGAGGCGTTCCTAAATGGGTGCAATATGACCGTGGCGGCATGTACTACTATCAAAGGCACGAGTTTGAAAAAGCCAGACAGTACTGGCTGGCCTCTTTAAAAATTGCAGAAGGTGTGGTGCCGGCAGAGCGCGCTAAAGGCTTGAGTAAATTGACCGAACAACATTGCTGCGGTTTGCTGCAGCATTTAATGATGATGGTCACTGACACTCACCTCAATCCTGATAAATCTGAACGTGACGCGCAAAATATGGGCGGCGGCAACCCAATGAAAAGGCAATATGACATACTTGCCTTGCAACTGAAAAAAGTAAGAGAAGATGGTCGCTGGCTTGATCGCGTCGAGAACTTCGCCAATCGTGCTATTGGCAAAGAAGCCTCTTGCATGCGCAATATTCATAACACTCGCAATCAAATGAACATCAAGATTGAAAATACCAACTACACCATGAGCCGCATGGAGCAAGAGCTGAGGCTTTCGCAGAGCTCCATCGATTATCGCGGAGTTAACAAAAATCCCACCAATGGTGTGGGGCCAAATGCCGGCCTGCTTCCCAATGGCGAATATATTCCACCGGGAGTTAACCCAACTAATCCAAATAACCCGAACAATCCAGCGCCATAGCTGAGTTATTGGGGCTGTTCGATTTTAAAGAGGCTGCCGCTTTCTAATAAAACAGGTAAGCCGCGCACGAGACAGAATGCTGCCGAGAGGTAGACTGTGATGTCAGCTGCAGGCTGTGCCCAGCTGCTTTTCAGGGTGGAAATCTGTGCGGCTATGACCAGGCAAAAAGCGAGCGCTTTGACGATGGCATACGTGAAGCGGCTGAAATTGGACGCCACGAGAAATTTTCCCACAGCCGATTGCATCATCGTCTTGGCACCAAATGCGGTGAAGCCCTGGCTGCCTGCCTGGTTGCGCATGGCGTCGACAAATGTTCCTCTAACGAGGTAAAGGAGCGGCACCCAGACGGCAATCCAGCCCAGGGCGGCAAAGACGATCCAGTAAGCCATTTCTACTGCTCTGTCCCCGGCAATGTCGAGGATGGCGCCAAGTTTTGTGCTTTGATTGAGCTTTCTGGCAAAATAACCGTCCAGGCCGTCGGCCCAAATAACGATAACCGTAAGGCCAAAGGCCAGCCACAAAAGATTGTCGCGTTCAAGCAAAGGCTTGTCCTGCGCCAGATACAACAATGACAGGGTGGCCAGGGCCAGCACCACTCTTGATACCGTAATTATATTAGGTACGTTCACGATGCTAATATCAATATACTTGTGTGGTCAAGCACTTTTTAGACGTCCAGGTGGGCCACCAGGTGGGAATTTTTCTCGATGAATTCCCGGCGTGGTGCCACAGACTCTCCCATGAGCAAATCGAAAATGTGGTCAGCTTCGGAAGCGTCTTCCACTGTCACTTGCTTCAAAGTACGGGTCTGAGGATTCATAGTGGTTTCCCACAATTGCTCAGGCATCATTTCGCCAAGACCTTTGAACCGCTGAATGTCTGCTTTCTCACCCATCTCGGCCATCACCGCTTCAAGTTTATGTTCGTTGTAGCAGTACTCAACACGCTTGCCTTTGGTCACTTTGAAGAGCGGTGGTTGAGCAATATAGACATAACCATTATCAACCAGCGGACGAGCGTAGCGGAAGAAGAAAGTCAGAAGCAGTGTGCGAATGTGGCTGCCATCAACGTCGGCATCGGTCATGATGATCACTTTGTGATAGCGCAATTTGGTCAAATCAAGATTGAGGGCATTCGGCCTGAGCATACCGGTGCTTTTGCCGCCGTCTTCGTCTTGCTCTGAAACCACCAGGCCCAGTGCCTGAATCATGGCTTGCACTTCGTTATTGTCATAAATGCGGCTTGGTTGTACCCGTTCAACGTTGAGAATTTTGCCTCGAAGGGGCAAAATTGCCTGGAAGGCACGGTCACGACCCTGCTTAGCAGAACCACCGGCGGAGTCACCTTCTACCAGGTAGACTTCGCACTTTTCCGGATCTTTGTCGGAGCAATCAGCCAACTTACCTGGCAAACCGCCGCCTGAAAGTGCTGACTGTCGGCGCACAGTTTGTTTGGCTTTTTGAGCCGCTTCGCGCGCTTGCTTAGACTGCAAGACTTTCATGACGATGTCTTTAGCCGGTTTTGGATTTAATTCCAACCAGTCGGATATAGATTCGGCGGCGATGCTTTGCACAACACCCTGCACTTCTCTATTACCAAGACGTGCTTTTGTTTGTCCTTCAAATTGTGGATCTGGCACTTTGACTGAAACGATTGCAGTCAAGCCTTCTCGAATGTCTTCACCAGTGAAGCGCTCTTCGCCTTCTTTGAGGATATTAGTTTTTTTAGCGTATTCATTGACGATTCTAGTCAATGCGTTTCTGAAACCGGTTAAGTGTGTGCCACCATCATGGGTATTGATGTTATTGACGAAACTATAAAGAGACTCAGAATAAAGAGTTGTCCATTGGAGCGAGCATTCCACTGTAATGTCTTCTGCTCTTTGTTCAAAATATAGTGGTGGTTTATGCAGAGTGTCACGGGTTTCGTTAAGATATTCGACATAGCTGGCAATACCACCGGCATAGTGATAAGTCTCAGCTTTGCCATTACCCTTGGTGCTGCGTAAGTCGCTCAAGACGATACAAAGACCTTTATTGAGGAAGGCCATTTCTCTCAGTCGTGTGGCCAGAGTATCCCATTCAAAGAATATTTGTAGACGTTCGTTGTCTTCATTAATATCGTGGAAAATTTGATCGTCAGGCCAGAAAGTAACCTTGGTTCCCTGCAAGTCGGTTTCGCCCAGAACTTGCAAAAGACCATCGGCATCGCCGCGATTATAAGCTTGTTTGTGAACACGTCCAAGGCGATAAACTTCCACCTCCAGGCGCTCAGATAGAGCGTTTACTACAGATGCGCCCACTCCGTGCAGACCGCCTGAAACTTTGTAGCCTTCGCCACCAAATTTGCCACCAGCGTGTAATACCGTAAATACGGTTTCAACTCCGCTCTTACCGGTTTTAGCAACGATGTCGGTAGGAATACCGCGGCCATTGTCCATCACTGTGCAAGATTCGTCTTCATTGATAGTGACATCGATTGTTGTGCAGTGACCAGCCAGAGCTTCGTCTACGGCATTGTCGACAATTTCCCAAACCAGGTGGTGCAGTCCTTTTGGCCCGGTTGTACCAATGTACATACCAGGTCTTTTGCGCACTGCTTCGAGGCCTTCGAGCACATCAATTGCCGAGGCATTGTAGTCGGCGGAGATTTTGGCCGGAGCCATTTCATTAACGATTACTTCAGCTTCGACCTTTTTTTCAGACTCATCTTCAGTCAAAGCTGTCACTGTCCCTTGATCTTTGTTTGCCATAAATGTTCAGATTCCCAAACGCTTTTGTCTAAAGCTCACATCGCCAGGCAGAATTCAGAATCATCGAGGATATGCCGGTAAGATACTTCAAATATCTTTTCGCTATCTCGCCGATAATTGGCTGTTGGTACTGCGCGGTCGACGGCTCTCGTATACCGTGATTCCCATAAGTACAGGTCAAATTTTAGCACAGAAGGCCGTCTCACTGCCTTTAGAGTAGTAACTGAGGCGTGGCTGGGATAAAATCGCAGATATAAATTACCCTTAGAAACTCTGGAATCTTGTCTTGCAAATTCATTTTGTCCCTAAACCCAGACTTGTGGAGCGTTCGGCCATTGCTCTGGGCTTTTTTGATGGCGTTCACCCCGGCCATCAAGTTGTCATTGGTAAGGCGGTTTCTGAAGCAAAAAGTTTAGGCGCCACAGCTGGAGTTGTCACATTCGCTGACCATCCCCGTGGTCTTACTCGTGGTCAGGCGCCGCTTTTGCTCACTACTATCGAGCAAAGATTAGAACTTTTCCGCTCGCTTGGTATTGAGCTGGCCCTGGTTTTGACATTCTCTGAAGAGCTTTGCAAGCTATCCCCGGCCGAATATGTGCAAGATGTTTTGATCGATTGTATGGGCGCCAAATCTATTTCGGTTGGTCACAACCATCATTTTGGCCGCGACCGTGAAGGTAACGCTGAGCTATTGCGACAGATGGGCGAAGAGTGTAATTTTGTCGTCCATGCCGCAGATATGGTTTATGTGCAGGGGCTTGAAGTGTCGAGCAGTCGCATTCGCGATCTTATTTTAAATAAAGACATGGAGCTGGCCAATCAATTGCTTGGCCGCTCTTATAGTTTGCGCGGAACAGTGGTTGGCGGTGAGAAACGCGGACGGCAACTGGGTTTTCCTACTGCAAATGTAGACATTGCTTTCAATCAGCTGGTACCGCCCACCGGTGTATATGTAGGTAGCACTCGTTTAATCGACGGCCGCGAACAAGCCAGCGTGATTAATATCGGGAACAGGCCTACTTTTAATGCCTCCGGTGAGCAAGAAAAGAAATTGACCATCGAATCGCATCTGCTTGATTTTGAAGGCGACCTCTATGGTCAGACCGTAGAAGTGTCACTGTTTAAGCATTTGCGCGATGAACAAAAGTTTGTCGATTTGAGTGCGCTCACTAATCAAATTGCTACTGATTGTCAAATAGCGCGCTGCTACCGAGTCTGCTAATTAGAGATGCGAGTCAGCCGAGTTGTCGTTAAAAATTTCCGTAATTACAAAGATGCTGCTTTAGATTTGTCTGATGGCAGGAATATTTTGATTGGTGAAAATGCCCAGGGCAAAACCAACTTGCTCGAAGCTATCGAACTGATTGCTTGCGGCCGCTCAGACAGAGCTTCTAACGATCGCGAACTGGTTTTGCGCGGCGAAAGTGAGGCGTTGATTGAAGTCAGTTATCATTCGGCCGGCTACAGCGAAACTGCCAGTCTGATTCTTACCGCCGGCGATAGAATGTCTCGCAAAGCCAAGATAAACGGCGTTAGCCAACCAGCGGGCAAGAAATTTGCGGCGCGATTGACCACAGTGAGCTTTAAAGCGTCTGATTTGAATCTGTTGCGCGGTGGGCCCAAGTTTCGTCGCGATTGGCTTGACCAGCTGGTTTGCAAATTGAAAAACAGCCACATCGATCTGACTGCTCGCTACGACAAAATTGTGCAGCAGCGCAATAAATTACTTAAAACTTTTTTTGAAAAAGGTAGCGTGGGCCCCTCAGGCTTAGACGAGCTGCGGGTCTGGGATAGACAATTGGCTCAATACGGCAGCCAGATTATTAAACACAGAGTGCACGCACTGGCACTGGCTCTGCCTTTGGCCGAAGATTATCAGGCCAGTATTTCGGGTAACCGTGAAAAATTGACGGCCCAGTATATTTTTAAACAGGTAGAATCTGACACTGATAGCCAATCTAGTTCGATGTCGGTCGAGCGCGCCTCTGAAAAAGAGTCGCTTGGTATTGACGAATTAAAGTTGATGCCGTTGGAAGACTTAGCCCAATTGCTTCTGGCACAGCTTAAAAGCAGGCGGCAAGAAGAAATTGTACGCAAGCAGTCGTTGAGCGGGCCCCATCGCGATGATGTAAGCTTTGCCCTCAATGACTTCGTCGCCAGTTCTTACGCCTCTCAAGGGCAGCAACGCAGTTTAGTGCTGGCGCTCAAGTTGGCTGAGCTCAAGCTGGTCAGCGATCGCCTGGAAGAGCCGCCACTGCTGTTGCTCGATGACGTCCTGGCCGAACTCGATCTCAGTCGTCAAGGTATGCTGATGCAGTTGGTGGAAACGGGCATGCAAACATTAATTACCACCACAGATTTAGATGGTTTCCGTTCAGAATGGCTGAACGGCGCCAAGGTAGTGGCTGTGCACGCTGGTCAAATTTTATCGGACAAAGTTAATCAAGAAAAACTGGCAGACCCTGGGCTGCAAAGCGATTAAAGGCCGGTTTTCACGGGTACATTAACATTGGTTAAGAATCGCCACACCCCAAAACGTAACCAGGTTCAATCGAGTGTTCGCTGAACATCTACATGAAGGTTTGGATCGCAAGGTCTGCCTCGAGTGCAACAGGCAATTTACAGGTATTGTTGCCGCGTGCCCTCACGACGGCACCAACTTGATTCCGCTTGCCCGTGACCCTATGGTGGGCACTTGCTTAATGGGCAAATACGACATTATTGATGTCATCGGCCACGGCGGTATGGGGGTAGTTTATAAGGGTCGTCAGGTTCTTATGGACCGCACCGTGGCCATCAAAATGTTGCAGTCGCAGCACATCGCTGATTCTATGAGCGTGAAGCGCTTCCACCAGGAAGGCAAAGCCGCTTCGAAGATGAATCACCCGCACATTATTACGGTCTACGATTTTGGGGTTACGCCCACTTCGGGTCAGCCTTTCATCGTCATGGATTATCTGCTGGGTACCGATCTTTCCACCATCATCAAAGATGAGGGGCAGTTGGGTGTCGAGCGCAGCTTGAAAATTCTCTCGCAATCTACCGATGCTCTCGATCATGCTCACCGTATGGGTGTTATTCACCGAGATTTGAAGCCGTCCAACATCATGCTCATTGATTATGAAGACGAGAAAGACTTTGTAAAAGTAGTAGATTTTGGCGTAGCTAAACTGATTAGTGCCGGCGGTGAACAGCAGCGTCTGACGCAAATGGGCGAAGTCTGCGGCAGCCCTGTTTATATGAGCCCCGAGCAGTGTCAGGGTCATGAGCTCGATAATCGCTCAGACATCTATTCAATGGGAATTGTGATTTACGAAACGCTCACCGGTCGTCTGCCTATATTAGGTAGAACTATGGTTGAGACCATGGGCAAGCATATTACCGAAGCGCCGCCTCGCTTCAAGGAAGTACGGCCAGACCTGTATATTCCTGAGCGCCTGGAAGCAGTGGTATTTAAGGCTCTGGCAAAAGATCCGGCCGATCGCCATCAAACCATGGCCGAATTAACACGAGACCTCGATACTGCCATTCCACGGGCCGGAAAAAGTCAGGTTTTACGCACTGATTTTCCCACCATGCCCACCGAGGACGACGACAAACCAAGCTCACCGCTGGCTAATCTCACACGTTTTCACTGGGTAGCTATTGCTTCGGCGTTGCTTCTGGTTATGGGTATTGCCGGCAAAATTATCTTCGACAGCACCACAAAGAAACCTGCTCAGCAGGCCATTGTCGCTCCGGTCACGCCTGATGTGAAAGCTGTTGTCAACCCTCCCGTTACTCCCGTTCTTCCCGTCAATAGCGGCGGTTCTGAAAAAACCGACGCCACCACAGATGGCGTCAAAACCGAGAAGCCCGTTGTTGTAAAAATCAAGCCTGAAGTTGAGCGGCCGAAAATAGCCAGCCAGGTTAAGGTCAAAAAAGTCGTGCGTAAACCGCGCGTTGATTCAGGCAGTGCGGCTCCTCGGCCTGCAGCAGCTTCACATGCTTTTGGTGACGCAGCCTTCAAGAGTTTAGGACAGTCTCGAACCTACAAGACAGAATGACAAACAACTGCCACGCACTTGTGGCATTTTTTGCGGCAATATCGTTAGCAGCTTGCAGCGGCAGCAGCAATACACGATTCAACACTGAGAATAAAACAGCCGTGTCTGTTTTTTCGGTAGATAAAAGTGAACAGAAAAGTGAAGACCGCAAGCTGGCGCCATTCACTAAAATAGATGCTGCCGGTCGTGGCGATTTGATTATCAAAGTGGACGCCGCCAAAGCGCAAAATGTCAGGGTGGAAGCCAACGGTAAAAGCCTACCTGGAATTACCACCGTTGTAGATAACGGCACTGTGCAAATTAAGCTGGCACAAGGTATTAACCCTGATGTCGTACGCATTCTGGTGGATACCACGGCATTGACCGAACTGCAGACCAGTGGTGCTTTCCACGCTACAGTCGATCTCGGTTTGTCGAAAGATTTAAAAATGAATGTCAGCGGCGCCACCAATATGATCATGCGAGGCCGGGTCAATAAGCTTGATCTTACGGTCTCGGGAGCGAGTATGGTTGTGGCGCGTGAAGTAAGAACCAATCTTTGCCGTGCCACTGTTTCTGGTGCCAGCTCGGCTGCCCTCGACGGTGGCAGTACAGTCGATGCGACGGCCAGCGGTGCCAGTCACATCACTCTTTATGCCACAGGTAACGCGGGCAAGATTACACAGAATTGCAGCGGTGCGTCGCGCATCGATATTAAAACAGGTGAGACTTTTTAATAGTTTGGCAGCCCTTGCCCTGGGGGTGCGAAAATACTCACCTAGGGTTTTTTTACAACTTATAAGTTGTAGACTTTTACAACTTATAAGTTGTGCAATTTCTTAGGGGCGCAAACTGCGATACCAGCAAGGTAGAAAAAAACAGATGCGAAGCCGCCACTAGAAATCTAACGGGTCGACGACTTTGACATGGCTCGATTAGCAGCCTGCACCAGACGTTTAACACGTTCAGGATCTACTTTTTTAGTCCAGTCGCCGTCATATTTAGCGTAGCTGCCGAATATCACCGCATCTGCATATTTAGCATAATCGGCCACATTGTCTGGTGTGACGCCGGATCCCACCATGACCGGAATGTGCACGGCGGCCTTAACTGAGCTGACCTCGCCAATAGGTGGTGCATCACCGGTGCGCATGCCGCTGACGATTACTCCGTCGGCTTTGAAAAACTCAGCAGCATGGGCTGTTTCAGTCAGGCTGATATCACTGGTGATGGCGTGCGATGAATGCTTCTTTTTGATGTCTGCAAAAATTTTCACTTTTTCCGCTTTGATTTGCGCCCGCTTTCTTACCAGTTGTGCCGCACATGACTCGTGCATGCCTTCGTCGCCGACATGGGCGTAAACATAGCCTTCAACGCGAATGAAGTCGAGATCACTCGAGTGTGCTACCGCTAACGCTTCCAGATTGGCGCCGGCCAAAATTTGGATGCCGATAGGCATCATGCATTCATATTTAATAGCATTGGCAATCACAGCCATGGCAGCCACTGTCTCTGGTTCTACGCGGCCGCGCAGATAAGGCACATCGTGCATGTTTTCTATCAGTAAACCATCCACGCCTTCTTCTTTATAAGTCATAGCGTCGATAATTGAGGTGGCCAGGCATTGATCCATAAAGCCGTTATAGCCGGCCGCACCAGGCAAAGCCGGTACGTGCACTACTCCAACTACTGAACAGCTTTTTCCGAACATGCGCACCTCCAGGCTAAGTAGTCTTAAACCAGCAACACAGCGCGAACCGGTGTCGCTTCTAAATTCATAAACTTGAGCGGCAGAGCCACAAGGAAATATTCGCCGGCGGCCACAGCTGTTAGATCCAGATTTTCCAGCCAGACCAATTTATGCTTGTCTAAGGCATGATGAGTAGCCAGATCTTTTGACCTGATATGATCAACTGACGGTGTGTCTAAACCAACGAGGACAAAGCCCAGTTCACCTAATAATTCGGCGCAATCGGTTTCGATAAAACTGTAATTGTCTTCGAAAACTTCAAAGTTAATGGCCTGGGCAGTTCTAAAAAGCACGCGCTGTAAACCTTCTGCCGCTGCCGCTTTAAGCTGGTCTACCACCGTTGAGGCGGCAATGCCTGCAGAGGTAGGAGCAAGAT
>JADYXQ010000110.1 GCA_021772135.1 Candidatus Obscuribacter sp. | reverse complement strand
CTTCTGAACTCTCCAACCATCTTAAAATGATGGAAAAAATCAAAACTGATGACGCTGCCGAGCCCGGCCCGTTGTCTGCCGTGGTCAAAAGAGAAACCATCGACATCGCCCTGGAAAAATTGCTGCGTAATTTTGACAGCACTTATGGCGGCTTTGGCGGTGCGCCTAAATTCCCTCATACAATGAGCCTCGAATTAGCCATGCGCGCTTGCGCCAATTCTTCACCGGTGAATGCCACTCGCAAAGAAGAATGCCTTGAATTGGTGGAAACTACGCTCGACAAGATGGCCTACGGCGGCATTTATGATCAAATCGGCGGCGGTTTTGCTCGCTACTCGGTAGATCGTCAATGGCTCGTGCCCCACTTTGAAAAAATGCTCTACGATAACGCTCTTTTGGCCAAGACCTACATCGACGGTTATTTGCTCACCGGGCGTGCCTATTGGCTGAGAGTAGCAGAAGGCATTTTAAATTTTGTCAGCCGCGAACTGACCACCAAAGACGGTGCTTTTTACTCCAGTCTTGATGCTGATTCTGAAGGTGAAGAAGGCAAATTCTATGTCTGGAGGCCAGATGAAATCAATCAAATTTTAGGTGAAGATGGCGATTGGTTCAATGAAGTTTTCGGCGTCAGCCAGCGCGGCAACTTCGAGCACGGTACTTCTATTTTGCATCTGAGCAAATCGCCAGAAGAACTCTCCCGTCATCTTACTACCCCGCTAGACGAGCTCTGGAGCAAAATAGACTCTTGCGCCGCAAAGCTTATGGCCACAAGGTCTAAGCGCATTCATCCCACACGAGACGAAAAGGTTCTGACCAGCTGGAACAGCTTGATGATTACCGCTTATGTGGAGGGCTACAAAGCCACCGGTAAACAAGATTATCTTGATTGTGCCATCAAGGCAGCGAACTTTTTGCTTGCCAAAATGAAAGTAGGAAATCGCTTGATGCGAGTCTGGGGCCAGCCCGTAGGCGCCGCTAAAGACGACCATGACGGTATAGTCAAACTGCAAGGTTGCCTTGATGACTACGCCTATTTTATCGAGGCTCTGATTAATCTTGCTAGTGTAGACGACAATGCCGTCTGGCTTCTGGCAGCTGATGAACTGAGCCATTCCATGATTGAAAATTTCCAGGACAAGCAAGAAGGCGGCTTCTTCTTTACCGCAGGCGATCATGAAGAGCTGGTTGTTAAACCGCGCAGTCACTACGACGGCTCTGTACCTTCGGGCACATCTGTCGCCACAAACGTTCTGCTTAAACTGAACAAATTGACCGGCAACAAAAAATACCTCGATCTAGTGGAGGAAATATTTGGTTTGTACGGACCTCACCTATCTCGCATGCCTGACCAGTTTGCCAATTTGCTCAATGCCATGGACATGTATTTATTTGACGGCCCAGAAATAGCAGTGAGTATTCCTGCGGCCGGCGATAAAGAATTATTGTTTGCCGTGCACGGCAAATTCTTCCCCAACAAAGTGGTGGCAGTGGGCCGGAGCGACGAACAAAACAGTGCTCCAGCGCTGGCTCTGCTGCAAGATAGACCGGCCGTGGACGAAAAAACCACAGTTTATATCTGTCAGAATTTTACCTGCCAGAAACCCGTCAACCACATTGATGCGTTGAAAGAAAGCATGGCCGGCTGGTAATTACTTTTTGATGCTCCGCATAGGATCAGGCAGAGCACGGCCGGCTGATCCCGGCGTGTCCAGATCGTCTTCTTTGATGGGCTTCGGTGGCACTGTCAAAAATAGTCTGACATTCTTATCCACATCAGGATCAATTTCCCTTGCTTTAGCCATGTACTGGGCCGCCGCCTTAGTGTCTCCCAGTTGCTTGGCCAGGCCGCCAGTGACCTTATAGGCTTCAGCGCTAGGAAATGGAGCGTGGGAGAAATAGAGCTTCATCATGTCAATGCCCTTGCGAATTCGGCCTGTCTCAAGGGCAGCTCGGGCCAGAAGCAAATTAGTATCATCAGATTGAATAATTTTATCAGCGGTGCGAGCGGCACCGTAGGCGATATCAAATCTAAATGGATAACCGGTGTTTAAAGCCGCGCGCACATACGGTTCTGTAAAATCAATATCAAGCCTATCGAAGCGCCTGCCCTGGTCGAATTGCCGGCAAGCCAGTTCGGCTGATTCGGGCCGATTTTCCGCCAGTAAAGCCTTACCCATAGCCAGATAAAGACGAGGGTCGTTAGGATATAGAGCCAGAGCGGCTTTAGCCAGCTCTTTCACGCGTAGCGGATCTTTAATTGGCTTGCTGTTGCTGCTGCTGTCGGCCAGGGCCTGAGCCAGACCAGATTTTGCCGACAAGACAATTTCAGTTGAAAGGTTTTGCTCACTTGCCAGCTTAAGGGCGGTTTCGAATTCAGTTAACGCCTCGCTGTGGTGCTTGCGCCAGCGGTCGTAGACACCAAGAGCCATATAGGCCGTCGGCAATTTATCATCTTTTGCCAGAGCACGTTCCGCTTCAAGTGCCCCGCGCTCTATATTCGGGCCCTTATCGGTAGTTAGTAGAAAAGCAAGCAGGCCCCGCAGTCTAGCGTTGGTTGGGTCAAGCCTCAGGGCACCACGCAATAGCGCGCTGTTGGTTGAGTAAGCGCGATCGCGCCAGATTGATAGGGAGACTAGAAGCAAAATAGTGACGGCAAAGGCTGCGCTGATTTTAATGGGCAAGCGCAAATTGCGCTGATTGAGATCTACTGATAAAAGCGGCACCAAAAGTGCCACCAATGCCAGGGTCAAGCCGAATCCGGAAAGATAGAAACGCACGGCAGAAGCATATTCTGCTTGTACAACAGCAGACTGCGGTACCATGCCGACAATGAACAAATACAGGCCAAGTACTACAAAGGCCTGTTTTCTCATTTTGTACATTAAGGTAATTGCCCCTAGCAGCACCACCACTCCGGCCAGGGCGAGAGGGTCGCTGAAACCACTGGCGATGGCGTAGACCGGGGCGATGGTCAGGGCAACGGGAAGGACAAAAATGCGCAAATAGTACACCAGCAGCACTTTGAACTGAGTGGCGTAATAGCTTTCACTTGGCAACACCGGCAAACCCAACCCTGTACCAGCCGGCATCGTGCTTTTGAGCAGGAAAATAAAAGGCAATCCGATAGCAACCAGAAGCAAGGCACCAAACTCCCAGACGCGTTCGTAAATCCAATCCTTCCACAAATCACTGCCCGGCTTGATGAGCAAACCAACAAAAATCATTGTGTAAGGCAGCGTAATGGCCTGGCAACCTGAGAAAGTAGAAAGGACGATAAAGAGATAAGCAAACAAGTAACCGAGCAACCCCATGCCCACCGAGACGGCGGAAAAACCTGTAAGAAATGCATGCAGTGCCACCATGTAGCAGACAAAGGTCAAAAGCGCTGATCGGCCGCCGATATTGGCCACTGCGTCGCTGGTGAGCGGATGAACGGCAAATACTGCTGAGGCGGCAAAGGGAATCAGCAGCGAATATTTACCATCTTCATTGACCTTTCGCGACGAGCTAAAATGACTGCTCAAGCGCGCCAGCAAGAGAAATGCACTGACGACGCATGTGCTATGCAAAAGCACGTTGACTGCATGATAAATTGCCGGCTGGCCGCCGGCAGATTGATAATCTAAAGCAAGCGAAACTTTAGTCAGAGGCGCGGCGAATGGGTGCAGAAAACCCTCGGTAAAAATTTCCATCCAGAATTGAGGCCACTTTTTAGCTTCAATTCCGTAAAAAGGTTGAATTTGAAAATAGTCGCCCAGCACAAGACCATTCCACAAAGAAGCTCCGTGAGCAGTTAAGCAAAGAGCAAGCAAAACGGCGGATAGCAGCGCTAAGCCACTGCCACCAGTCCATAGCTTGCTGCGCATACTTGAGTCAACGGGAGCGGATGAACTGGCATTCTGCTTTTTCATTCTTAAAAATCTTTCGTACCGGCTTTGACCCATTCTTCATATGAAGGCGGCTCGCTTTGAACGCTTTCTGAATCTCGAGCAGAGCTGCCGTTTTTGTGGGCAAAGTAACCTGCTAGAAGCTCGTTGTAGCGGGCCATAGAAGAGACCTGTGGATCATCGGCGGCAGAGGCAGCTTTGGGTTTCGCTACGGCACTTTCTATTATTCTCTCAGGCAGTTGTGCCCGGCCAGAAGTCGTCGGGTGAGTAATATTAGTGGCATCAGTAGTGGTATCAGCAGTGGTGCTACTGCTCGCCGGAGAAGGCACCGCTGTCATTACCGCTTTTTCCAGCCTGGTCATGCTGCGGCTCTTTTCTTTGCGGGCTGCGCCAGCCTGTCCCGACTCTACTTCAATAGTTTCGGGGGCGGGGCCTGATTGCACAAAAAATTGAGGCAGAGCTTTATCGGAATAATCGGCTATGAGTTTTTCTACTTCGTCATGGCGATCAAAGATGGGTGAAATACGGCTATAACATGTGACGGCATCGCGATATTTACCCTGACTGACCATTTTTGCGGCCAGGGCATACAGAGCCTGATCAAGCAAAATTCGCCGCTCTTCTTGCTTGGGATGCTTCTCTTCCAGCAAACTGCGTTCAAGCACGTTCACCGCATTTTCTTCATCGCCACTGGCAATATATTTTTGCGCCAGCCTGACTAAGTCTTTGTGGGCGGCATCATAGCTGGTGCAGCATTCATATACGGTCACTGCAAATAAACAAATTAAGGCAATGCCCAGTACAGCGGCGGTGAGCAGCACCGGCCCTTTGATTTTGTTGCTCTCAAGTCGTCTGGGGCGCTTTGGCGGCCTGGGCGCCAGGTTAGTATGCCCTGTCCGCCCTGTTCTCGCTGCATCGTCGCCTTCAAATGGTTGCACAAAATCACCGCATTCCAGGCAGAAATCAAGATTCTTCTTGACCGGCCTCAGGCAATTCGGGCAGTGCAATGCGGTGTCGGTTTTGGGCGCTTGAAACTTTGACATCGCCTTCAGTGTATCATCTGCCGATTCTTTTAATAGTTAAGTGAACCAACGAAAAGCGGCCTTAAGGCAGCCTGGTGCTAATATAAAGTCAGGTTCTGCAATCACGGACCTGAGGAGCATGTATGACTGCCAATAGCCTTAGCAATAACAGCCAGGCTGAAAAAGACAAAAAAGCTGCTGCCCTGGCCGCTGAAAAGGCCGAGGTATGGCAATCAATCAGTGCCTTGTATATACCTCTGTCACTTTTTATCGCCTGCGTCATTTTTTCAGGGGGCGTTTTCCTTGTTTACTATAATGAACCAGCCTGGGGCTGGGCTTTTATCACAGCCACCGTGGTCATTGCTCTTTCAGCATTCGTCGCTCTTTTCCGCTTTCAAAATAAATATCGAGCGCAGGGCATCATCGGCGGCAAAGATACAGAAATGATCGGACCTCAAGCCACGGCAAATGCTGATGAGCCGGGAGATGCTGGCCAATCAGGACAAATTTAAAAATTGGGCACTTGACCCGGCTTAAGATGGCTCGCTTTTTCAAAATCTGCTTGCGCTTCACGTCTGCGCCCAAGCAGCATTAGAGCTTTGCCGCGATTGACATAATTTTCCTTATAGTCGGGCCGCAGTTTGATTGCTACATCAAGGTCTTTGACGGCACTTTTGTAGTCTTTAAGCATCAAATAGCAGTAGGAACGGTTCTCAGCATTCCAGGAATACTTGTAGTTTGCAATTTCTTTGTTTTTAAATAGGGCTTTCTCTTTGGGATCATCAAAAGCTTTAATCGCGGCTGTAAAACGCTCTATTGCCGGCTGATACTTTTGCTCATCCATCAGTTTTCGCCCCTGCCAATAAAGTGTGTCCATTTTGCTCGAGGCGTGCGTCTTACCGGCTACATACAAACGTTTGTCAGACTATGCTTGCATAGCAGCAACTGCGTCTTTAAAGCCTTTATCTCGACTGAAATATTGGGTCATAAATTTCGGCAGCGGCGGTAGATTCGCGGCTTTCTTACGCTCGGCAGCGGCAGCCGCCCTGTTTTGCATAGATTCATAGGCTTTGGCTTTGTAGAAATAGTAGGGCATCGCATAATCAGGACAAAGACGGATGGCCTCGGTCAAATCTTTAAGAGCGGCCGAATAATCTTTGAATTCGGAATAGCAAACGGCACGACCACAGTAGTTTCTTGACTGTTTGAAGTTAGCCATCAATTGCGTTGTATAGAGCCTTTTCAGCCGGTGTTTCCGCCAACTTGATCGCTTTAGTAAAAGCTATGAGACCCTGCTCAACTTGTTTATTTCGCAGTTGTTCAATGCCTTTGCGATACAACTGCTCAGACTGACTTTTTGATTGGTCGCTAGCGCCGTGCACATTATGCTCAGCCACCAGGTGATTGTTAGACTAAGTCATCAGTTTGTCTAATCTTTCGCGCACTGCCGGCGATATCGAAGATTTAGGGTCAGCCCCTGCGCCGGCCTGCAGATTCTGTGCCCGTGCCGCATTGAAGCAGAGCGCGCTGATCAGCAAAAAGAGAAGACCGGGGTAATCGCTTGCACGCTTCAACATAACACCCCATTTTGCCTTGCTATCTGGATGTAGCAATTCTACAAGGGCTAAGAAAAAAGCGGCCGATAAGCGGCCGCTTTCTTGGATATATTGTCGAACCAGCAGATTAACGCTTGGAGAACTGGAACCGTTTACGAGCTCTCTTACGGCCGGCTTTCTTACGCTCTTTGATGCGGGGGTCGCGAGTGAGCAGACCTTCGCCTCTAAGGGTAGGACGATTCTGTGGAGCTGCTTCAGAAAGAGCGCGGGCGATACCGTGGCGAATAGCGCCAACTTGCCCGGCGATTCCACCGCCACGCACGAGTACCATCACATCAAATCTGCCCATGGCGTCAGCGGCCTCAAAACCAGCGTAGATTTCTTTTGCCAGACCGGGTCTGCCGCCGATGTAGTCGTCCATGGTGCGGCCATTGATTGTTACTGCACCAGTACCAGGAATGAGTCTCACTCTGGCTGTGGCGCACTTTCTTCTTCCGGTGCCGATGTACTGAATTACGCTAGTCATTTGGAACTTTTTTTCCTATATTGCGATAAATTGGCTGGTCTGTTTAGTTGGCGAGAACGTGCTCAGGAAGCTTCAACTCAGCAGGCTTTTGAGCAGCATGCGGATGTTCTGGACCGACATAAACTTTGAGTTTGGTGAATTGCTGATCTCCCAGACGATTGTGTGGCATCATGCCGCGAATTGCTTTTTCAAGAATAACAATCGGTCTTCTTGCTCTTAAGTGAGCCAGGCTTTCTTCCTTGAATCCACCTGGAAAACCAGAGTGGTGTCTGTACATTTTTTGAGTTTCTTTCTTACCAGATACGGCAATCTTCTCAGCATTGACGACGACGACAAAGTCTCCGCAATCTACGTGAGGGGTGAACTCGGCTTTGTGTTTGCCTCTAAGAATACTGGCTACTTCACTAGCCACACGACCCAAAGTTTTACCTTCGGCATCGATAACGAGCCATTCTCTTACGACATCATCTGGTTTCGGGCAATAAGTTTTCACTATCTTTATAACTCCTGGAACTATTGCTCCCACAGCCTGAAAGCGTTGGGGTACTGTACTGATTCCAACGTCAAACCCCAGGGGGGAGCGTTAGGACCGGCGAGCTCTCTTTCTCTTTTCTCAAGAGCATGAGAAACACTCTCCGCGTCCCTTTTGCCGAGCCCTATTTCGATTAGGGTTCCGACAATAATGCGGACCATATTGTACACGAAGTGATCAGCCGCTATCCAGTATTCCAGCTCCCCTTCACGTAAATTCAACAATTCAGAGCGGTAAATCTGGCAAGAAGGGTTGGCATTGGATGTAGTTGACGATCGAAAAGCGCTAAAATCGTGACTGCCTAAAATGCGCGAAGCCGCATCCAGCATGGGTTCTAGCGACAATGGCTGGCGCACGTGCAAATGAGTATCTTTTAACAGGGCAGATCTTTGCGAACGGTTCAAGATTCGATAAACATACTGCCTTTTAGTGGCGCTATGGCGCGCGTGAAAAGTTTCAGGCACCACCGCCAGATTGGTCACGCTTAAATCGCGGGGCATGATGCCGTTCAAACTCCAGGCCATCTGGTGCAAATCTGCCTGCGAAAGCTCTTCTGCCGGGAAATTAAAGTGAGCCACCTGCCCGCTGGCATTGACACCAGTGTCGGTGCGTCCGCTCATGTGCACCCGCACTTCGCCTTGAGCTAAAACAGCAACTGCCTTTTCCAATTCGTGCTGCACAGTGCGAACGCCCCCCTGGAATTGAGAGCCGTGGAAATTCTTTCCACAATACTCAAGCAGGAGGGCGATGCGTGACACTTATTTATCGGTTAAACGAGTTGGATAATCGCCATTTCGGAATTGTCCCCACGACGAGGTCCAATCTTGATGATGCGAGTGTAGCCGCCCTGGCGATCTTTGTACTTAGGAGCGATAGTGTCGAATACTTTTCTCACTACTTCTTTATCGTAAATGAAACCGCTTACTTGACGGCGCAAGTGCACCACACGAGCTACTTCTTTAGCAGCTGCTTTATCGCCGCCTTTGGCTTTTTCGTGCATTGCTTTGTAATCGCCAATTTGACCATGCTTACCTTTGGTGATGATCTTTTCGGCATGAGCGCGAACTGCTTTTGCTTTGGCAAGAGTAGTTTCGATCTCGTCATGACGTAGAAGCTCAGTAGCCAGTGAGCGCAAAACCGCTTTTCTCTGGTCGGCTGGGCGGCCTAGCTGGTGGCCGGGTACTCTGTGACGCATAACAAATTCCTTCTAATACAATTTCAGTGTCTGTCTGTTTTTACTTATCTTTTGGTGTATCGGCCAGGGTCAATCCGAATTGACGCAAACGCTCTATTACTTCGTCAGCTGATTTCTTACCAAAGTTTTTGATATTCATCAGATCGTCGTAGGAGAGTTTGAGCAGTTCACCAAGAGAGTTGATATTGGCTCTCTTCAAGCAGTTGTAAGCTCTGACTGAAAGTTCGAGCTCTTCAATAGAGATGGAACTATGTTTTCCATCTTGTTGTTGAGGCTGAGTAGCAGCCGGCACCATTGGCTTGCCTGAAAGTTCGGCAATGGGCAGCAAATGTTCGATGATTTGACGGGCAGCTTGTGAAATCGCTTCAGTAGCGTCCATAGAACCATTGGACCAGAGATCGATAGTCAGTTTGTCAAAGTCAGTTGATTCGCCAACGCGAGTTGGTTCAACGTTGTAGCTGACTTTGCGAATAGGCATGAACACAGCATCGATAGGAAGCACATCGATAGCTTGTTTGTAGTGGCTGTGTGAATCAGCAGGAACGTATCCTCTGCCGCGTTCAACAGTAATTTCAGCGCGAATGCGTCCGCCTTCGGCCAGAGTGCAAAGCTGCCAATCTGGATTGATGATGGTGGCATCAGCTGGGCACATGATATCGCGGCCGGTGACAGCACCGGATCTATCGATATCGAGATGCAAATATTGTGGATCGTTGCTGAAAGTCTTCACGACCAGACCTTTGAGGTTGAGCATGATATCAATCACGTCTTCCACTACACCGGGAACGGTGGTGAATTCGTGAGTGATGCCTTCGATTCTTACGGCGGTAACGGCAGAACCATCGAGTGAAGAAAGCAGTACTCTTCTAATGGCATTACCAAGAGTGGTGCCATAGCCCTTTTCCAAAGGCTCAATGACGAACTTACCGTAGATAGAGCCATCGGCTCCGGTCTTGTTCTCAAGGCACTTTATTCTTAATGGTTCCATATTATCTCCGTGACGAAAGTGGCTGTCGGCGAAGCTTCTAGTATCAATAGATGTATTCATTCAGGATTAGTTCTCAACTATGGCGGGCTTCTGGAAGGGGATTAAAAACAGCTGCTTAGACTCTTCTGCGTTTTGGTGGACGGCAGCCGTTGTGTGGAATCGGCGTAACGTCTTTAATCAACGTGATTTCCAAACCGGAACTCTGCAAAGCGCGAATAGCGGTTTCGCGACCGGCGCCAGGTCCTTTTACCAACACTTCCACTTGTCTCATGCCCTGGTCCATTGAGCGCTTGGCCACAGACTCAGCTGCTTGTTGAGCCGCAAAGGGAGTGCCCTTCTTAGCACCTTTGAAGCCCGCTGTACCAGCGGAACCCCAGGCGATTACCTGACCTTGTGGGTCAGTAGAAGTGACGATGGTGTTATTGAAGGTGCTCGAAATGTGAACTACGCCCTGCAAAACATAGCGACGTTCTTTTTTCTTCGTTCTAGCCTTCGGTGACTTAGCCATAGCTTCTGCTTCTATCCTTTAGTTATGCGTCTAACTATCTGTACTTCTGTACTGTGGTGCTTATATGCTGATTTATCTAGGTCCTGGTCAAAAAATACGACACCATTACGGCGTCACTTATTTATTTACCTGGAGCTTGCTTTTTGCCGGCGACGGTAACGCGTTTGCGACCGCGGCGGGTTCTAGCATTGGTCTTGGTGCGCTGACCACGAGTAGGCAAGCCTCTTCTGTGGCGCTGACCGCGGAAGCAATTGATTTCAATCAAGCGCTTGACGTTAAGGCCTTCTACCCGTCTGAGATCACCCTCGACCTGGTAATTACCGCTCTTCTCGATTTCTTCACGTACGCGACCGACTTCTTCTTCAGTCATGTCTTGGACGCGCTTAGAATCAGGAATGCCTACTTTCTTACAGATTTTGGCGGCAGTTGTTCTGCCAATGCCGTGAATATAAGTAAGCGCAATCGGCGCTCTTTTGTTTCTCGGCAGATCTACTCCGGCAATACGGGCCATTTATCCTCCAATGGTCTTTAACTCTGTCAAATTAGCGCAAGATATGCGTCTAATATCCTAACTAGAGTTAACTCATCACTTCTTAACCTTGACGTTGTTTGTGCTTCGGATTTTCACAAATCACAGCAACACGACCTTTACGGCGTATCACTTTGCACTTCTCACAAATCTTCTTTACTGATGCTCTAACTTTCATTATCCAGCTCTCTGTGCGGCTTTCGCCGGGTCTACTATTCACTCAGCTTAGATGATAGGACGCTAAGCTTATCTCTCCGAAGACAGATCCTGCCCGCATTTGCATGCAAAACAAGGAGCCTTCAGACAAACGTCTCATTGTACCGCAAATCACTACCCAATCAACTAGCGATCCATCAATCTTTGATTCGGTATGTAATTCTTCCGCGCGTGAGGTCATATGGGGTGAGCTCTACACGTACGCGATCGCCCGGCAGTATCTTAATAAAGTTCTTGCGAATTTTGCCCGATATGTGAGCCAAAACCTTGTGTCCGTTATCCAGCTCTACGCGAAACATGGCATTGGGCAAGGATTCCCGGATGGTACCCTCGAATTCTATTACGCCCTGTTTAGTCATCCAACTACCTCGTTGGGACGCTTAGTAAGTATTTCAGCGTCACCATCAGTGATGAGCAATGAATGCTCAAAATGGGCCGATGGTCTGTAATCTTTGGTTACAACAGTCCAGCCATCAGTTTTAGTGCGAACCTTGTCGCCGCCCTGATTGAACATCGGTTCAATCGCTATAACCATACCAGGTTTAAGCTTCGTCTTACTACCGGTGCGATAGTTACATATGAACGGTTCTTCATGATAATCAGGCCCAATGCCGTGTCCGCCGTATTCGCGCACGATGCCATATGCACCGGCTTTACCAATGTCTTCTATGGCACCACCAATTTCATCAAGGGTAGCACCGCCTTTCGCTACCTTGATGGCGGCATAAAGCGATTTTTGAGTATCATCGAGAAGTTTCTGCACCGCTTTCGTTACAGTACCGATAGGCACCGTGACGGCGGTGTCGCCGATGTAATTGAAAGGCTTGCCGTCAACCATGCGCCTTACCGACACACCGATATCAAGGCTCAAAATATCGCCGTCTTTGAGCAGTTTCTTTTTGTTGGGAATACCGTGCACCACTTCTTCATTGATAGAAGCGCAGACCGTAGCAGGAAAGCCACGATAACCCTTAAATGTCGGAATATGGCCAGCAGCCACGATAGCGGCTTCAGCCATTTGATCGAGCTCATAAGTGCTCATTCCGGGAACAGCAGCAGTTGATATCATCTCCAGTACTTGTCCGGCCAGTCGCCCGGCTTCACGTATAAGTTCTATATCTTCAGTTTTAGTTAGAATCATCATAAGCAGGAAACCTTTTTAAACTTGCACTTTCAGTGCTTTGAGAATGTCAGCAAAAATCGCATCTTGCTCGCCTTCACCATTGACGGTGACCACCAAATTTTTGTTAGCGCCACCATAGAAGTCAATAAGCGGTGCGGTAAGCTCATGATAAACACTGAGGCGTTGCTTCACCAGCTCCGGTTTGTCATCTGATCGGTGCGACAGTTCAGCGCCGCAAAGATCACAGACTCCGTCTTTTTTCGCCGGCGAAAAATTGACGTGATAAACGGCATTGCAAGCTTTGTTGGGGCAAACCCGGCGACCGGTGATGCGTTCTTCTAAAAGCGAATCTGAAGTTTTCAAATCAATAACAGTATCAAGCGATTGATTCAGTTCAGAAAGCAATTGATCAAGACTTTCGGCTTGAGCGCGGTTGCGAGGGAAACCATCAAGAATGAAGCCTTTGGAGGCGCATTCAGGCTGGCTGAGCTTTTCACGAAAAAGATCGATTAATACCTTATCTGGTACCAGCTGACCTTTATCCATAAACTCCTTTGCCGCTACGCCTGCCGGAGTGTTGTTTTTGACGGCATCTCTAAGCAAATCACCAGACGACAAATGAGGCAGGGCATACTTGGTGGAGAGTTTTTTGCATTGGGTGCCTTTACCTGCGCCAGGTGCACCGAGGAACAAAATGCGCATCTAAATTTCCTTATTTTCTTGTGATTTGAACAAACCGCGGGCCTGATATTTGGACGATAAAGCGTGAGTGAGAATCTGGCGTTGAGTATCGATAGCCACACCCACAAGAATGATTAGCGATGTGCTGCCCAGACCCTGCAAGGTAGTGACCATTGTCGCCTGCTCAATGTGAATGGGAGCAATGGCAATCACCGCCACTGATGCGGCCCCAATGAATGTCAGACGATTCAAAGTCTTCTCGAGAAAATCGGCGGTGGGGCGGCCTGGCCTGATGCCTTGGATGGCTCGACCACTGCGCCTTAGATTCTCAGACATATCGCGCACCGGCAAAATGATTGAAGAATAGAAGAAAGCGAAGAACAAAATCAACAGGAAGTAAACCAGCGAATGCTCCCAGCGGTAATAAGAAAAAGCGTTGCCGCACTCCTGAGCAATGAAACCCCAGACTTCTTTGGCCCAGTGCTGCTCACACAGGCTGGCAAAGGCCGGTCCAATGCCTGGAATGTCTTTGATTACCCGGTAAACAACCATACCCGGATCAGTCTTCTGTTGAGCCAGGAACTGCATTATCGTAGATGGAAACATCATTAGCGATGAGGCAAAGATGATCGCCATAACTCCTGAAGGGTTGACGGGCAGATACATATAGTCTTCCGGTGCGGCAAAGATTTGCCGGCCGACATTGCGGCGTGATCCCATCACCATTACTTTACGCACCCCTTGCTGCAGGCGTACGATAAAGGCGACAACCAGAAGGAAAAATAATCCCAGGGCAAGTACACCCCACATAGGCGACTGACCGGTTTGCACTGCTTGATAGGTATTGGTGCACATAACCGGAAGTCTGGCGGCAATACCGAGGAAAATCAAAAGTGAGGCACCATTGCCGACACCACGCTCGGTAATAAGCTCACCCATCCACATAATGAAAACAGCGCAAGAAGTAAGAATAATAGTGGTGTTAATGAGAAAGAGCGGGCCGGGCACAATGACGACGCCAGGAATACGCGAAAGCAATTGAGCGAGCATGAAAGATTGGAAAATTGCCAGCACCACGGTAGCCACACGGGAAATTTGGGCTAACTGCCTGCGGCCCTGTTCACCTTGTTCTTTTTGTAGATTTTCCAGTTTTGGAATAACTACGGTCATGAGCTGCATGACAATAGATGAGGTGATATAAGGGCCAATACCCATGGAAAAGACAGAAAGTTTATTGAGCGCACCGCCGGTGAACAAATCGATCATGCCGAGCAAATTTTGCGCCAGTTCAGGGTGCTTCACAAAAGCAGCCGGGTCAACACCAGGAATCGGAATGTGCACTCCGGTGCGATAAAGCAGAATCATCACCAAAGTAAAAATAATGCGCTCTCTTAAACCAGGCGCGTTCAGCAGTGCCAGCCAATCTTCAGGACCGCCAATTTTGGCACCACGCTTACTTACACTCTCTGACATCTAACCGTTCCCTTTATAAAAGCACTTACATATTGTATCTGTGCCTGGTTCAAAATCGGCAATAAAGGCCGCACTAAGCAAAATATTAGAACGCTCCAGAAGCAAAATGCATCTGGAGCGACTGTGAATTTTAGGCTAGAGAACCCTAGCGATTTTTCGGATTCCTTGTGGGAGGAGCCGGTTGAATCACTTCATAAGAACCACCGGCAGCTTGAATCTTGTCGATTGCACCTTGAGAAAAGTGATGAGCACTAATTTTCAAAGCAACTTTCAACTCGCCGTTGCCAAGCACGCGCAGGCTGTCATTGTGTCTGCGAATGACACCGTGACCGATTAAAGTTTCAGGATTAACTTCGGCATTCGCTGGCAAGACATTTAGAGCGTCAACATTAATGACAACCCAGTCGCGTCCTGGCACTGAATCGAAGTTGTGAATTTTAGGCAAACGACGGAACAGGGGAGTTTGTCCACCTTCAAAACCAAAGCGTCTGGCTTCACCGGATCTTTGACCTTGACCGTTGTGACCGCGAGTAGATGTCTTACCGTGTCCGGATGCGCGACCGCGACCTACTCTTTTTCTCTTTTTACGTGAACCTACATCAGGTCTTACTTGCTCTAAATCCATTTTGCTCGTTCTCCTTTGCCTCACGCCGCTCAAACTTTTGAAGCGACTCGGCTGTCTATTTACTCTTTAGCCTGTCAGGCTAGCTTATTTGGCTGCTTTAGCCTTGGTGGCTTTAGGGGCCGAAGCCTTTTTCTCAGTATCTTTGTCGTCCACCACAGCCACGGTGACTAAGTGGTGCACTTTGTTGCACATACCGCGAATAGTTGGGCTATCTGCGTGTACAACGCTGCTGTTGAATTTGCCCAGGCCAAGCGCGCGAACGACTTTCTTCTGGTCGTCTCTTTTGCCGACGAGTCCTTTAGTTAAAGTGATGCGTAACATGATCTGCCTCTCTCGAATTTTGA
Source organism: Candidatus Obscuribacter sp. (assembly GCA_021772135.1). Taxonomy (GTDB): domain Bacteria; phylum Cyanobacteriota; class Vampirovibrionia; order Obscuribacterales; family Obscuribacteraceae. The sequence continues at coordinate 13,988 of JADYXQ010000110.1, read as the reverse complement.
AATTGAAATGAATGGTCTAAAACGAATTATGTGAACAACTGACGAACGCTGATGCCTCTCAAGCGAGCTGCATCTTCAAAGGTTCTCAATCCTTTCAATCCGTTAATGGTGGCACGAGCCACGTTCAGTGGTGAGCGCGATCCCAATGATTTGGAAAGCACATCGCCAACACCAGCCAGTTCCAGAATTGCTCTGGCGGCACCACCGGCGATGACGCCTGTACCTTTAGCGGCTGGTTTTAAAAGAATACGGCTGGCTCCGGTTTTACCGGTAATTGTGTGAGGAATTGAAGTTCCAACTAGAGGCACGGTCACCAACGATTTTCTGGCGTCAACCACACCTTTTTGAATTGCCGATACAACTTCAGAAGCTTTACCGACCCCGATGCCGACTTGACCCTTACCATTGCCTACAGCCACTACTGCGCGGAAGGAAAGTTTCTTACCACCCTTAACTACTTTGGTGACGCGGCGTACTTGAATGATTTTTTCTTCCCATTCAGATTCAGCACGTTCACGTTTGTTGTCATCTGGGCGACGTTGCGGATCACGATTACCACCGCCAGGTCCTCTGCGACCGCGGCGGGCGTTATCCGGAGCTGCTGCAGGAGCTGCTACGTCATCAAGTCCACCACCACCAACACCAGCAGCGCCGGCAACCTTATCGTCTCTTTCCATCTAGAAGTAACCTCTTCTCTCTCACTTAAAACAGTTTTGTTTAATTAGAACTCTAAACCGGCGTCGCGTGCAGCCTGGGCTACAGCGGCAACACGGCCGTGATAAATATAGCCACCACGATCGAAGACTACAGACTCGATGCCTTTTTCTTTGGCACGTTTAGCCACCAGTTCGCCCACGGTTTTAGCCGATTCGACGTTCCAGCTTTTAGCTGTCTTGTCTTTGATCTCAGGATCAAGAGTGCTCGCCATCACCAGAGTCTTTGCTGTGGTGTCATCGACGATTTGAGCATAAATATGCTTGTTGGAGCGATATACACAAAGTCTCGGACGCTCAGTGCTACCGGACAAACGGCGACGGATGCGGTAGTGCACTTTGATGCGATTGAGCTTTCTGTCGAGCTTCTTAATCATTAATCTGGTCCTCAGTCTCTTAAATTACTTCTTCTTACCAGCAGCCTTACCAGCTTTACGGCGGATAATTTCACCGGCATATTTAACGCCTTTACCTTTATAAACTTCAGGTGGACGCTTCTCGCGGATGAAGGAGGCCACATCGCCTACGGCTTGCTTGTCGATACCGCTGACGGTGATGACGTTGCCTTTGCCGACTACGATAGTGATGCCTTCAGGCGGAGTGATTTCTACAGGGTGTGAATAACCCAGTTGCATCACCAATTTTCTTCCGTCCATAGCGGCGCGATAACCAACGCCGACGATTTCCAGGTTGCGATCAAATCCTTCAGTGACACCTTTGACCATGTTGGCCAGAAGAGTGCGGCTCAAACCATGCAAGCTGCGTGTGGTTCTGTTTTCAGAATTACGCGTTACTGTGATTTTTCCGTCTTCATGCTTGAAGGTCATCTCAGGGACGAACTGACGGGCCAGTTGTCCTTTAGGTCCTTTGACGGTCACATTGTGGCTGTCAATTTGAACCGTCACGCCAGATGGCACTGGGATTGGTGCTTTACCGATACGAGACATTGGTCTTAACTCCTGAAATCAATTACTAGAATTGCTTGCTTGAGAAACTCTTGAAAAATTTCTACCAGACTTCGGCAACGACTTCGCCGCCAAGATTGCTCTTACGAGCTTGACGATCAGTCATCAGCCCGCGGCTGGTGCTGACTATTGAGCAACCCATGCCGTTGTAGACGCGGGCTACCTTTTTAGAAGAACGATAGACGCGCAATCCAGGTTTTGAAATACGTTTCAACCCTTGAATGACGTGCTCGCCCTTACTGCCGTATTTGAGAACGATGCGCATGCGCTGCTCGGGCGAACCGAGAGCTCTTGTTTCGAATGAGGAGATGAATCCTTCATTGCGCAACAATTCTGCAATCGCTACCTTCGCTTTCGAGGCCGGCATTTCAACTGCTGGAGCCTGAACGCGGATGGCGTTTCTAATACGTGTGAACATGTCCGAAATTGGATCTGTGACCGGCATTTGCTATCTCCTACCAGCTAGACTTGGTGAGTCCAGGAATCAAACCTTCGTGAGCCATTTTTCTCAGGCAACAGCGGCACAAGCCAAAGTCGCGATAAACCGCTCTGGGCCGCCCGCAAATGCGGCAGCGATTGTGCAAGCGCACCTTGGGGTATTTGCCTTTGGCGACCAATACCTGGCGCTTATGCTCCTTATCAACCATGGATGTTTTAGCCACGTTGTGCTTTCCTCTCCTTACGACTCTTCTTTATCATCTGAAAAATAACTACTGATTACTTACTTGTTGTTTCTTGAACGGCATGCCCATGGCGGCTAGCAGTGCATACGCTTCTTGATCTGTGGGCGCAGTGGTGACGATGGAAATATCCATGCCGCGAACTGCGTCGATTGATTCGTAATTGATTTCGGGGAAAATCAATTGCTCTTTAATACCAACTGAGAAATTGCCACGACCGTCAAAAGATTTTCCTGAAAGTCCGCGGAAGTCGCGAATTCTAGGAAGGGCAATGTGAATCAGCTTGGCCAGGAAGTTCCACATGCGCTCGCCGCGCAGAGTAACTGAAGCACCAACCGGCATGCCTTTTCTCAATTTAAAAGTTGCGATTGATTTCTTGGCGCGATTGGTCACTGGCTTTTGGCCAGCGATAATGCCCAATTCTTTAACGCCGTTTTCAATTGCCTTGGCATTGCTGGTGGCTTCTCCAAGACCCATGTTGATTACAACTTTGACAATGCGGGGAACCTGCAAGTCATTCTCGTAACCAAACTGTTTCTTCAGACTTTCTCTTACCTGGGTTTGGTAATTTTCTTTGATATCGAACATTGCCTTCTACCTTACTTTTACTGCTGTTTAAGACGGTCTTTGTCGTCTATGTTGATGGTTGAATCAAATTGAATTTTGGATTAAACGCCGATTTCTTTGCGGAACTCAGCTCTTACAGGTTTCTTCTTCTCGTTGGAGTAGAGCATTACTTTAGAAGCGAAAAGTGGAGCTTCTTGTTTGATGATGCCGCTCTTGGTGAAAGCATTTTTTGCTTTGACGTGACGAGTAACCACGTTGACGCCTTCAACAATAACTTTGCCGAGCTTAGGGAAAACCTTAAGCACTTTGCCGATTTTGCCTCTGTCGCCTTCGAGCTTCTGGCCGTTCTTTTTAGTGCGAGTTCTGCAACCCGAAATTACCATCACCAGGTCACCGCGTTTAACGTGGCAGTTTGGTGCCAGGTTGGTGGCACTGGGTTTTACCAGGGCGCGGGAGATAACCTGCTTGTTGCCCATTTTGACTTTCGTCTTAATAGGAGCATTGGTGTAACGCACCGAAAGAGTTTTTACTTTGGTGTAAGTCATGGTTAGAGAACCTCCGGAGCCAATGAAATGATCTTGGTGAAGTTCTTGTCGCGCAATTCACGGGCAATCGGTCCGAAAACACGAGTACCTTTTGGGTTGCCGTCTTTTTGCACAATCACAGCAGCGTTGTCGTCAAAGCGGATGGTGGAACCATCGGGACGGCTGACGTTTTGCTTGACGCGTACAATTACTGCACGGACAACTTCCGACTTCTTCACGGGCATGTTGGGAAGAGCATCTTTGACTGTAGCAACGATGACATCACCAACGGTGGCAAATGTTTTGTTCGATCCGCCCAGGACTCGAATGCACAAGAGCTCGCGAGCTCCGGTGTTATCTGCACAAGTCAATCTGGTTTCTTGCTGAATCATGTGGCCGACACCTCGCTGGCTTTATTCGAGATGGCATGACCAGTCACTTCGATAACGGTGAATTTCTTGTCTTTAGACAACGGACGGCATTCTTCAATGCGTACAACGTCGCCCATTTGACATTTGTTTTCAGCATCATGAGCTTTGAACTTGCGTGTCTCGGCAATCTGCTTTTCATACTTGTGGTGCGGTGAACGGCTTTCAACGGCTACAACAACCGTCTTATCCATTTTATTGGATACAACCTTCCCGACTAATACCTTCTTTGGCATGTTCGACCCCTTAGTCTCTCTCTTTACTCGAATCCAGATCAAAAGCGCTTTTTAAGCAGTGACGAAAATGACTTTTTCAGTAGCCACTGTCAGCAGTTGCGCTAGTTTTTTTCTTTCCAGGCGCAATTTTGCCGGACTCTCTAACTTTCTTAGAGCTAGTTGAAAACGCAAATCGACGATTGTCTTACGGGTCTCATCAATACGTGCATTCAGCTCCTCAGCGGAAAGCTCTCTCATTTCTCGCACTCTCATTTTGCTGCTCCTCCGGCATGCCTTTCAATTACGCGGCATTTAACAGGTAACTTCTGGGCGGCCAGTTCGAGCGCGTGGTGCGCATCTTTCTGGGTCACGCCAGACATTTCAAACATTACGCGTCCGGTTTTTACCACGGCTACCCAAAATTCAGGGTTGCCTTTACCGGATCCCATCCTGGTTTCAGCCGCTTTTTTGGTGACTGGCTTGTCCGGGAAAACTCGAATCCACATTTTTCCGCCGCGGCGCACGGAACGAACCATGGCTTTACGGGCAGCTTCAATCTGACGGGAAGTGATCCAGGCCGGCTCGAGTACTTGCAAACCGTAGTCGCCGAATTGCACTTCTACGCCGCGAGTTTCGTGACCGCACATGCGACCGCGCTGCTGCTTTCTATACTTTGTACGTTTGGGCATTAACATGGGTTATTGACCTGCCTTCCTGGGTCTGCGACCAGACTTGACCGGATCTCTCGCATCTTGGTTATTTTTGCGAGCTCCGCCTTCTTGTGAGCGTTCTTGTTGAGTCTTGATATTTGGAGGTGACCATTGCCCTGGCTCCAATTCGCCGCGGAATACCCACACCTTGATGCCGATGATGCCCATCATGGTGTTGCCTTCGGCTGTGGCGTAGTCAATATCGGCACGCAGAGTCTGCAGTGGAATACGACCTTCTTTAGCCCATTCGGTACGAGCAATTTCAGCGCCGCCTAAACGACCGGCAACCATGATTTTGACGCCGATGGCACCAGCTCTCATGCAGCGTTGCATAGCTTGTTTCATGGCGCGGCGGAAAGCCACCCGTTTTTCCAACTGTTGAGCGATTGACTCAGCTACTAATTTAGCTTCGAGGTCAACGCGATTAACTTCGAGAATATTGATTTTGATATCAAGACCGGTGCGGTTAAGAAGAGCACGTAGTTTCAAGCTCAGGTTTTCGATGCCCTGGCCGCCTTTACCAACAACAACACCAGGTCTGGCTGTGAAGATATCGATAGTGACTTGATCGGCCTTTCTTGAAATGTCTACTTTGGAGCAACCAGCGCCAGAGAGTTCTTTCTTCAAATAAGTACGAATGCGAGCGTCCTCTTCAATTAGAGGAGCAACGTCTTTCTTTTGCACAAACCAGTTAGAAGACCAGCCCCGGTGAATACCGACGCGAAAACCAACAGGATTTACTTTCTGACCCAACTTCTTAGTCCTCTCTTAAATATCTGATAGTTTCAGGGTGATATGGCTGGAGCGCTTAAGAATGGGATAGGCCCGGCCTCTCGCTCTTGGCTGGAAACGTTCCAGAGTTGGTCCACCGTCGCAGAATGCTTCGACAACTTTGAATTTGTCCGCTTCGTTATCGGAGACGGCATGCTTATCAGCATGAGTGAGGTTGGAAACGGCTGAATAAAGCAGTTTCTCAATTACACGAGCAGCGGTGTAAGGCATGAACTTGAGCATAACTCTAGCTTCGCCAACTTCTTTACCGCGAATCTCATTGACTACGCGACGCACCTTTCGTGGTGACATCCTGACCCATTTTGCGCAAACTTTGCTTTCCACTGTTCCGAATCCTTACTTAGTATTTCTACTTTTACTGACTGCCCGAGAATCTAACTTCAAATTCAATTTCAATTAGTTTCTTTTGGCAGTTTTGTCTCCGCCGGCGTGACCTTTGAAGAGTCTGGTAGGAGCGAACTCCCCGAGACGGTGACCGATCATTTGTTCAGTCACGTAGACTGGCACATGCTTGCGGCCGTTATAAATAGCGATTGTGTGGCCAATCATTTCGGGCACAATCATCGAAGCACGCGACCAAGATTTGATAACGCGTTTGTCGCCCTTCTTATTCATCTCATCGACCTTTTTTACAAGGGCGGGGTGAACGAATGGTCCCTTTTTAAGCGATCGAGACACTTAAACCTCCAAAATTACTTTGTTCTGCGCTTGACGATGAATTTGTCGGATGTATAAGACTTACCGCGACGAGTTTTGTAACCCATTGCAGGTTTGCCCCAAGGCGTTTGCGGTTTGCCGCCGATTGGCGATTTACCTTCACCACCACCGTGTGGGTGGTCAATGGCGTTCATGGTGACACCACGGTTGGTGGGTTTGATACCCAACCAGCGAGTGCGGCCGGCTTTCCCTAGACGCAAGTTTTTGTCGTCGGTATTGCCCAGTTGACCAATAGTAGCCATGCATTCCAGATGCACCATACGCATTTCACCAGATGGCAAACGCAAGGTGGCATATTTGCCTTCTTTGGCCAGGACTTGAATTTGAGCGCCGGCAGCACGACCCATTTGGCCGCCTCGTCCGAGAGTCAACTCAACGTTGTGCACCATGGTACCTAGAGGAATTGAGCGAAGAGGAAGAGCGTTGCCGTTCTTAATTTCAGCAGCAGGTCCGGCCATGATTTTTTCGCCGACCTTGATTCCCAGTGGCCCCAAGATGTAGCGCTTATCGCCGTCGGCATAGTGCACCAGGCAGATACGGCAGTTGCGGTTTGGATCGTACTCAATGGTCGCGATCACACCGGGAATATCAAATTTATTGCGCTTGAAGTCAATCACGCGGTAAGCCTGCTTGTGGCCACCACCTTTGTGTCTGACGGTTAAACGACCCTGGTTATTGCGGCCACCATGTTTTTTAAGGGGGCGCAGCAAGCTCTTCAAAGGAGTATGAGTCGTTACATCCGAATAATCGGCTAACGACATATTCCTGCGGCCTGCGGAGGTTGGATTCACTTTGCGGGGAGGCATTTTCTATTCCTAAATTATTCCCATAACTGTGAGTTCAGCTGACTAGATTAGGCAGTGAACAACTCGAGCGGATCACCACCGATGGTGACAATAGCTTTCTTGCTGTCTTTTGGAGCGCGACCATGGCGTTTGCTTCTTCTGAAGCGACCGCGGATAGCACTGGTATTAACAGCGAGAACTTCGCTCTTGCTCTTTGGATAAAGCTCCTTGAGCATTTGCTCAATCGCTTGAGCAATTTCTACTTTGTTGGCGTCTTTCATCACTTCGAAAGTGTATTGACCGAGTTCCATCTGTTGGGCAGACTTCTCAGTAATCATTGGTCTGATGATGATTTGCGAATGACGTTTGTTCATCTCGTTGGTCCTTAGACTTATCTATAAGTACGGATTATTCTTCGCTCTTCTCTTTTTTCGCTTTAGGAGCTGCTTCTTTCTTAGGAGCGGCAGCTTCAGGAGCTTCTTTAGCGGCAGCTTTAGGAGCAGCAGCTTTTTTCTCTTCAGCCTTAGGAGCAGCTTTTTCAGCGGCAGCTTTAGCAGGAGCTTTTGCTTTGTCTTTGGCTTCGACTTTAGGAGCACCAGTTTTAGTGGCGCCTTTAGTTTCGCCTTCAACTTTTTCTTTCGCTTCGAAACGCTTGTTGATAGCTTCGAGAGTTCTGGAATTAGTGAGGACGATTTCGTAGTTGAGCAAATCTTTGACGTTCAAATTGCTCATGGCAATAACTTTCAAACCGGCCAGGTTGCGGGCGGCGCGCTCTACGCGGGCACATGCGTCGCAAGCATAGTCGAGCACAACCAGTACTTTTTTGCCTTCATGACCAAGGTCTTTGATGACCTGGCTGAACAATTTTGTTTTGGCTTCTTTGAAATTGTCGAAGTCTTGAACCACAACCAATTTATCAACACTGGCTGCAAGAGCGGATTTAAGTGCCAGCACTCTCATCTTCTTGTTCATAGTGATGGAATAGTCGCGCGGCTTAGGACCAAATGGAACGCCACCACCAGCCCACAAAGGTGAACGGATGGAACCGGCTCTGGCGCGGCCAGTACCTTTTTGACGCCACGGCTTACGACCGCCACCACGAACTTCCGCTCTGGTTTTGGTGTTGGCACTGCCTTGTCTGGCATTAGCGAGCTGTCTAACCAGAGCGCTGTGAATTACGCCCATGTTCGGCTTAATACCAAAGACTGCGTCACTGAGTGGCACTTCACTCAGCTTCTTGCCTTTGAGATCAACTACTTGCGCGGATGTCATTTTACTTTCTCTCTCTTAATAAACTTGGCGAATTACTTGGGCTGATTCCATTTGGTGATTGATGCTGAAATAACAACAAGACCACCGTCAGCACCAGGCACAGAGCCTCTGACAAGGACCAAACCTTTTTCAGTATCGACTCTGACTACTGTCAGACGACGAGCGCAAACATTGTCGTCGCCCATGTGACCAGGCATGTGCAGGCCTCTGACGACGCGACCAGGAGTGGTACCAGCACCGATGGAACCCATCGAACGGTGGAACTTAGAACCGTGGCTCATCGGACCGCGGCCGTGGTTGTAGCGTTTGATACAACCCTGAAAACCTTTACCAATTGAACGTCCGCGTACATCAACTTTCATGCCGGCTTTAAGCAGGTCGTCAACTTTGAGCGCTTCGCCTACAGTGAAGGAAGAGACGTCATCGACGCGGTATTCCTTAATAGGTTTAAGTGGAGCAATCGATTTCTTTTTGAAATTGCCCAGGTCTGGCTTATTGAGCTTTTTGTCTTTGATGGCAAAACCACCAATTTGAACAGCCACATAACCGTGCTTTTCTTTAGTCTTAGTTTCAGTGACGATATTCTCGCCCAGCTTAACTACGGTGACAGGAATTGCCAGGCCATTTTCATCGAATACCTGAGTCATTCCAACTTTTTTTCCCATTACGCCTAATGTCATGGCCTTAAATCCTTCATACAGATATACAGACAGAAAACTTAGAGTTTGACTTCGATATCAACACCAGCCGGCAAGTCGAGGCGCATAAGCGCGTCAGCTGTAGTTGGAGTTGGATCTTTGATATCGATCAGTCTTTTGTGCACTCTTATTTCAAAATGCTCGCGTGATTTTTTATCAACGTGAGGTGAGCGCAAGACGCAGTAAACGCGCTTCTTGGTTGGCAACGGCACTGGGCCGCAAACTGTCGCTCCAGTGCGTTTGGCAGTATCTACAATTTGTTCTGAAGACTTATCGAGCAACCTGTGATCGTAAGACTTGAGACGAATTCTGATTCTCTGCACTTTCGAAGTGGATGCGGTATCAGCTTTTTGTTTTTTGGCGCTTGCCATATTGCCTAATTTCTCCCTAGCTTAAAAACTAGAATCAACAAATAAGTAATCGCAAAATGCGATCACGCCGCGTGAGACCTCACCAGGGAAATCTATATTGATTTGATATCAAATAGATTTACAACCGGCACCAGTCTAATCCTCCCGGCCCGGGCCACAAGAAGCATTAACTGCCTCTTATAATTGCGGACGGCACGGGATGACCGTTCCAGCGAACGAACCACATATTGTACAGATAACGCCCCGGGGAGCTAGAGTAAATTTATCTCAGCTTCGCAATCAATTGACGTGTTTTTGCCGCTTTCACCAACGAGGCATTACACGATCTTGAACTGATGGGCCTTTCGAGCAGTTGAGCGGCTGAGGACGGCCAGATAATTTCATCTCTTCCGCCGTAAACAACCGCAACATCAGTTCACCACTCAATTTCAACAATCAGGCAAACTCCACAAAGTCTTAAGAATTCGACCGTTTGACGCTTTGGCTCAAGGGAAGAACCTATATATCCACTTCACAACAAGAAGGAAAATCAGGTAGCCTTTCAAGTCCTTCCCCGACGAAAACAACAAAAAAGATGTCTACGTATAGATTCGATAAAAAGGGAAAGCGCATTTTAGATACCGAGAAGAAGAAAAGGTCTCCTTCTCACCTGGTGCAAACCCCAGACCAAGCTGATGATGTCAGTGGCGAGCGAACTGCTCTACAACGTTTAACTTCAGAAAGAATCAAAGCGGCTAATGCGGGCAAATCGAGTAAGCCACTGGCGAAAAAGGCTCCCGATGCCGATTTACATAAGCCCTTGCGTCATATTGCTATCGCCTTCGGCGTCGTCATCACCATTGCCATGACTGCTAGCTTCGTCACCACATTCAGCGAGTCGCATCAAAATAAGGCTGCTGAGCAAGTAGCAGTGACACAAATCAATCACTCGAAACTTTCGCACTGGTCAAAAGCAGACGCCCGCAAACATTTGTTGGCTGCAGCTAAAAAAGCGGAGGGCTTAGGAAACTACAAGGCGGCCGCCGCCATTTTTGCCACTCTAGCTGACGAGCCCGGATCTCACCAGACCCTGGCCATGGCACTGGCTGACCCGAAAACTTCACCGGCAGCGCTGGCAGCGGGCTACGATAAATTGGCGAGGGCAGTTGGTGCCCGCGGTAGGACAGCTGAAGCTGACGAACTTTTTGCTAAAGCGATTGCTGCCGATCCGAGCAATCTGGAATATTCCAGTCACCTGGCCCATTTCTATCTTCAAACTGACCGCTTAGATAAAGCTCAAGTTTTGAATGAAAAACACAAACTGCAGGTGGCTTTGGGCAGCCCGGCAACTTTAGCCAGATATCACGACCTGAAAGGCCGCATTGCTGCTCGAAGCGGACAAGATCAACTCGCTTTAAATGATCTACAAACAGCCGTTGGCATTTTTGAAAGAATGAAAGTCAAAGACAGCGACTATGCCGATACCTTACGCGAACTGGCCTGGGTGGAATTGCGCACGGGTCATCGAGCGTCGGCAGCACAACTCTTCGACAGAGTGATTGCCGCCACAACTGCCGCAGAAAACCGCGTGGAAAAATATGTGCTCAGGCAGATCAATAACTGAGCACCACAGGTAGTAGCAAAAAAAAGAGGGCTACTGAATCAGCGACCCTCTTTCAATTTTTGTGCTTAGCTAACTAAGCGATGATGGAAGCAACTACTCCAGCGCCGACGGTACGTCCGCCTTCGCGAATAGCGAATCTCATACCTTGCTCAACGGCTACTGGTTGAATCAACTCAACGTCCATGGCAACGTTGTCACCAGGCATAACCATTTCAACGCCTTCTGGCAATTCGATGGAGCCGGTCACGTCAGTTGTACGGATGTAGAACTGTGGTCTGTAGCCTTTGAAGAATGGAGTGTGACGTCCGCCTTCTTCTTTCGAGAGGATATAAACCTCTGCTTTGAACTTGGTGTGTGGCTTGATGCTGCCTGGTTTAGCGATAACTTGACCACGTTCGATCATGGTCTTGTCGATACCTCTGAGGAGGATACCAACGTTGTCGCCGGCCATACCGGAATCAAGAGTCTTCTGATACATTTCCACGCCGGTTACGGTTGTTTTGCGTGTATCTTGCAGACCAACGATTTCTACTTCTTCACCGACTTTAACTTGTCCGCGTTCAATACGACCTGTGGCAACGGTACCGCGGCCGGTGATTGAGAACACGTCTTCTACAGCGAGCAAGAATGGTTTGTCCAAATCTCTTTCTGGAGTAGGAATATGTTCGTCAACAGCTTTCATCAAATCGTGAATGGCTTGTTCGTACTTCATGTCGCCTTCAAGAGTCTTGAGAGCAGAACCACGAATAATCGGAATGTTGTCACCGTCGAAGTTGTATTTAGAAAGCAATTCCCGTGCTTCCATTTCAACTAGTTCGATAAGTTCCGGATCGTCGACCATGTCGCACTTGTTCAAGAAAACAACGATGTGTGGAACGCCAACTTGACGGGCAAGCAGGATGTGCTCGCGAGTTTGTGGCATAGGGCCATCGTTTGCTGAGATTACGAGGATAGCGCCGTCCATTTGAGCAGCACCGGTAATCATGTTCTTGATGTAGTCAGCGTGTCCTGGGCAGTCTACGTGACTGTAGTGACGTGCATTAGTTTCGTATTCAACGTGAGCAGTATTAATGGTAATACCACGAGCTTTCTCTTCGGGAGCAGCATCGATCTCATCATATTTTTTCGCTTTGGCTTGGCCGGTTTTGGCCAAAGTCATTGTGATAGCGGCGGTTAACGATGTTTTGCCATGATCAACGTGCCCGATCGTTCCAACGTTCACGTTTGGTTTGTTTCGTTCAAACTTTTGACGGGCCATCCTATCTACTCTCCTTACAATTTACTGCTTCTACGTTTGATACTTAAATCGAGTATCTACTTCATCATGCGATCTTACGGATTACAAGGAACCATGCCTATTTGCAACTAGTTCTTTTTATAAATGGAGCCCACGACGAGAATCGAACTCGTGACCTCCCCCTTACCAAGGGGGTGCTCTACCGCTAAGCTACGTGGGCACGTATGATCTACGAGTTTCTATTATCTACGGTGATTCTCTATTCGCCGGATTCCTCAAAATTTTCTTTACTCTTGGAAAATTTTGACCTTCTTGGTTTCCTGTTGGCTCCGAACAATTGCTCGCTCGAGGTCAAAGTTTGGGTGGAGCTGGATTCGAACCAGCGTAAGCTTTCGCTAACAAGTTTACAGCCTGTCTCCTTTAACCACTCGGACATCCACCCTCTAGCTGGTGATGGGATTCGAACCCGCAACCTACGGTTTACAAAACCGTTGCTCTACCGTTGAGCTACACCAGCATGAGTCTGTAACGCCTATCAAAGATAGGGAATTTAAATTCTACAGAGTATTTTTTAGTCGTGTCAAACTATTGCCTGATCTGATGGCAATTGAGCTACACGAACTTAATAATAGCTCTGTAGATATTTAAAATCGCTGCTTATTCGGCCGAACCTGAAGCCACAGTATTGGCTTCCGATGCGCCTTTTGCCGTTGCTTTAGCTGGTTTGTTCTGCCTGACTACTTCATAGAAGACAATTCCGGCAGCAACAGATGCATTTAAAGACTGCACCGATCCATGCATAGGAATTTTGATCAAGAAGTCGCAATGTTCAGACACCAGGCGACTTATACCGTCACCTTCGCCACCAATAACTAGAGCTACCGGCCGCTTGAGATCACTCTCGTAAATTTCTTGAGCACCTTCCATCGCTAAACCGGCAATCCAGAATCCGCGATCTTTCAGTTTCTCAAGAGTTGAAACCAGATTGGTGATGCGCACCATGCGCATGCTGGCAAGGGCCCCAGCACTCACTCTAGCGACAGTACGAGTCAATCCGGCCGATCTTCTTTGTGGCAAAATTACCGCTTTGACGCCGGCTGCTTCTGCTGATCTGACGATAGCACCAATATTGTGCGGATCTTCCACGCCATCAAGAATGGCTACTGTGTATCCGTCCAAGCTCTTGCCTTCGGCTTCTAGAGCGGCTTTCTCAGCATCGAACTGATCGAGAAATTCAGACATATCAAGATATTCACTGGCGGCGATTTGCGCCACCACACCTTGATGCTTATCACGGTCGCCGATCAAATCGGATAGCTTGCGTTTTTCAACAGTCGATAAAGGAATGGAGTTGTCTTTGGCTAACTCTTTAATCTTGTCGATGCGTTTATCTGATTCAAGACCGCTGGCCATGTAGATTTTATTGACCGCAACCTTTCCTTCTATAAGGAAGGCTAGAACTGCGTTGCGTCCATAAACAAACTCTTCGTCGACGGCTTCCTGGTCAACTTCGGCAGGGCCTGACTCTTCGTGACCGCCATATCTGACTGTCTGAGTGCGTTCAACTGGAGCATCGTCAAAGTATTCATTTACTTTGCGAGCGATGCCGGCCGCTTTGCGCTCAGGCGACATTTCAGCAGCTTCTCTTGGTCGACGATCATATCCGCCGCCTTCTGGTCTCGGTCCGCGATTATATCCGCCGCCGCCGCCT
>JADYXQ010000109.1 GCA_021772135.1 Candidatus Obscuribacter sp. | reverse complement strand
AAATCAAGCGGCGGCGTCAACACCCGCGCAAGCGCCAGTGCAACCGGCTGCAGCAGCGGCGGCTCCAGTTCAGCAACCGCCGCCGGCGGTTGCTGAACTGGAGCCGCAGCTGCTGCAGCCGGTTGCACTGGCGCTTGCGCGGGTGTTGAAGCCGCCGCTTGATTTAAACCAGGCACCGCTGCCGATGGCGTCATGGCGCTTGCGGCATCGACATGACGTGTCGGCATGTTGGGGCCAACCAGACCGGTGTCGAACAAATAGCGCGAAGGTTCAAGAGTAATATTATTGAACTGGTGCGGATAAGAAAGATAGAGTACTTCTCTAGCTCTGGTCATACCCAAATAACAGAGCCTGCGCTCTTCTTCAGGGTCGTTGGCAGTCTCTGAAGGGAAAAGGCCTTCCGCCATACCGGTGAGGAAAACTACCGGATATTCTTTGCCTTTCGCTTCGTGCAAACTGAGGATGTAAACCAGAGGCTCGCTGTCTGGGCCGTCGTTGGCCTTAAGCAAATTCTGCTGCGAGCGCACAAACTCAGTTACAGTTTTAAATTTGCGAGCTTCTTCTTCCAGGGCACCAAGTTTGCGCATGGGCTCATAATTGACACCAGGAGGCACTTTCACCGATTTATAGTATTCGGTCAAACGCTGAGTACGCTTAAGCAGCGCAATGGTTTCAGAAGGCGGTAAGTTCTCGTGATTCATGGTGCGAATGATACGCACCAACTGACTGAGGTCCATGCACGACTGATCGGCCACGGCTTCAGAATAAATTTCTACTGCTTTTAAGAAGGAAAGATTGTTAGCTTCGGCAAAGCTGGCAATGGTACCGAATAATTTTGGATCTACTTCTTTAGAGCGCAACTGACAGACGCGCTCAAATGATTCGCGCGCTTTGGGTCCATCAGGGTCCATCACCAGACGCAAGAAAGCCATAACATCTGCCACTTCATCCGGTACCATAGTGGAATCAGGATTAGTGGTGAGACACTTGATGCCCTTGCGGAAGAGAGCCTCTTCAATCATAGAGGCATAGCGGTTATAGCGATAAAGAATGGCTACATCTTGAGGGTTGCGCCCGGTGTCAAGCAAGAGTTGAATTTCGCTAGCTACCCATTCGGCTTCTTGTGCTTCCGATTCGGCCAGATAAGGGCCTACGATGGCCTGCGACTCCACGGCGTCCCAACCGGGCACCATGTCTTTATTAATGCGCCGCCTGTGCAAACCGTCTAAAAGACGCTTGGCGTGGTTGACAATAGTAGGGTGACAACGCCAGTTGTGCTCTAAAACGTAACAGCGAGCATTGGGTAGCCGAATAGAAACCTCAGATAAAATGCGCGGCAAGGCACCTTTGCTTTCGAAAATCGATTCGTCTTCATCGCCGGCAATATAGAGATTGTCTTGCGGCAGCGATAAGACCCGAGCGAGAAGATCGGCAGCAGCGGTAGCATCTTGAAATTCGTCAATTACAACATATTCATATTGATATTGATAGCGAGCGCGTATGTCGGCGTTGTCAGCTAAAAGCTGCGCTGCCAGACAAACCATATCGTCTCTGTCGATTTTATTGCTCTTTTGCAGTTGTTCTTCATAGCCCTGATAAACCCGGGCCACAAGCTCATCTACATTGCCTTTGGCGCGCTCTTTAACATGTTTCGGCGTGACCAAATTGGCTTTATAGAGCGAAATCAATGAAGCGATGGTGAACTCTTCCAATTCTTCTGAAAGTTCAAGAGTTAGTTGGTCAAGGTCTTTTTTGTATTTGACCAGTAGTCTTTGAATAATTCGCTGCGGATTAGCTTCTACCTTAAGTGGCGGCTTGCGCTTAATGGCAGCAGTATTTTCTTTGAGTAGTTTCAAACCAAGCTCATTCCAGCTATAAAAAGCCACCTTTTGCGCTTGCTGCTTATCGAGCAATTTTTCAACATCGTTGCGCAGACTGCGCACGCTTTCAGTTGAGTGCGACACCACCAGAATGCGTTCAGGATTTACACCCTGGGTAAGCAAGTGCACAACCCTGCGAGTAATGCATGTGCTCTTGCCTGTACCAGCACCACCAGTGATGGCGACAGGCCCGGCACCATTGGTGATGGCCAATCTCTGCATGTCGTCTTCAACGGGTAGATCGAGCACCACCGCCGACTGTTGGCCTGAAATCAGACGTCCGTAAGGGGCGCGTTTATAACCATGCACCCAGGCTTCTTCTACAGCTTCAACGCAACCGCCTAAATTGGCCAAAAGTTCACCACTGGAAAAGCGCAGCAATTTCCAACCATCGCTGAGCAAAACCAGAGTGCGTTTAGCGTCGGCCGATGCGGCATTGGGCTGGTCAAGACTTGAAAGCACATCGCATTCAATGGCGAGCTTATTGCCTTTGCGCTCCATCAAAGAAAAGTCGACGCTGTAGTCGCCAAGCACCCATTGCGGGGTCAAAGTCAGTCCCCGACTGGCTACAGCTTTATAGAGATAATACTCCACCTTGAGCATAGGCGGCAGATTCTCTGAGCGCACCTGCCTGAAGTGGTGCAAATCGATCATGATGCTATCAAGCAACCATGCCGCTTTTTCCCAGGTCACTTTACGGCCGGCATATTCAAGATCTTCGCACATGGCACCATAGCCAAGAAATTCTTCGTAGCCAAGCTGGGTGCTAATCAGCATGGTGCGTTGCGAAAGAGCACGCGGATAAAGCAAATGGTGATAGAGATACCAGAGCTGCTGTGGTGTCTCCGGCGCGTTCAAATCTTTGACGATTAATACGTCGGCATCGAGCATATCCAGTTCCATCTTGCTCAGTAGCGGCCTGCCAAACGGGCTTTGCGCGACAGCGTGAGGAAAGAGATAGTCGGCTTGCTTGTACAGCATTTCACCGGTAATCACCATTGTGGTGACACCGCGACTTTTGAAATTAATTACCGCTGACTCAAGTAGAGCTTCCTGGTCTTCTGAATAGTCTGATAAAAAGAGGCCGCGCACCGAACCCTGGTAAAGCCCGACTGAATCCACAAACCAATGCACCGCATCCCGGCATTCGCCCGGCTGCAGCGGCACTCTATTGGGAACATGGTCTACTCGTTGAGTCTTTGGCACCTTGAGTGCTTGCTTTCTAGAAGGCCTCAGGGCCGGTAACCGAGATTGAAGACCTGGCAAAACGCCGAGCCCCATCTCCTATAAAGATAGTTCCACAATTAGTATCAGAATATGCACCATATGTCATGTCATTAAAAATTGGTTGTCACGGTCCGATAATATACCGTAAAGATTAATTTTGAAAATTGTCTAAACCTGGCAGCCTGCTGCTCATGGAGCCTTTTGCGGTTTACATTTGAATGCTTGACATATTTTCAGGTGGTGCGGGAATAGTACAATCACCTTTGGATATCAGTTTGCAAAATCAAACTTGTCCATAATGTGTTCCTATCCAAAGACCATTACCAAGGGTACGAGACACAAAGTCCAGAAAGGAGAACAGGTTCGATGAGATCAGCACTTCTAGTTCTTGCACTTCTGTCAGGCCTATCGGTCCAGGCAGCTAGCGCACAGGTATGTGGAGACGAAGGTAGATATTTCCACCTCCGCCCACCATCCTATTCACTTCCTAGCGCAAGAAGACATGCCATCCACCGTTGGGCAAAAGCCCTTCGTTGGTACAGAGAACATTTGGGCGATAAGCCACTCTGCACCAAGTAAGAACTGAACTTAACCGTTCAGCTCCCCGACTCGAAATAGTTGGGTGGATAGCTCCCTAGATACATGTGCTCCGGGAAACCGGAGTCTGTTCTTGGGACTTGGCGTCAGAAGACCTTTTATGGGACTCTGGCATGCGTTGGAAATTGAAATGCAATTAGCGTCGCCATTCGGCGGCGTTAAACACTGGATTGTCCCAGGGAAGGCCAACAGTTAACTGTTGGCCTTTTTGCTTGGCATCGCCTTCAATGCCCATCAGTTCGGCCTTATAGGCAATTAGCTGCTGTGGTTGGGCGAGAAATATCCAGGGCAATTGACGGGCCAGATAACTTTGCAACTGCTTATAATAGCCGGCACGTGTTGCCTGGCTGCCGGCCTGACGGGCGGCCATGATCATGCCGTCCACTTCAGGGCTTTTCAGGCGGCAAAAATTAAGTGGCCCTTTGCTGCTCCAGACTATTGAGCACTCGGGATCCGGACCAAACGAACGGCTCCAGAGCATGGCGTCAAATCTACCTTTAGACAGATAAGAACGCCGCAAAGTGGAATATTCCATGGTTTCCACTTCGCAGACCACACCGACACGCAGCAAATAATCTGCCACCGCCTGTGCTACCTCTTCTTGATCTTTAATGGTGTGAATTTTCAGAGCAAGGGGCTGACCCTGACGCAGCCAAAATTTTCCCTCACGCCTGTAACCGGCCTGCACAATCAGGTCTCGGGCACCTTGCTCATTGAACGGCGTATATTTTGTCTCTCTACTGAAGGCCCAGTTAGTCACAGGCACGTCAGTATTTGGTATCACCGCATAGCCGCCGTAAAATACATCGGCAATGGCCTGGCGATCGATGGCCTGGGCAAATGCTTGTCTGATTAAAAGCTGCTTCCATGGCTCTTTTTCGAGATTGAAGCCCAGGTAGACAGTACGGTTGCCATTGAAAACTGCCACCTTCAGTGGTGCTGGCTTGTGAGCTCGCTCAAAGTCAGAATTATTTCTAGCGAGAAAACTTTTCCATGTGCGGCCATCAATGGGCGCAACATCAACTTCGCCGCGGGCCAGAGCCACAGCCAACACGTTTCTATCTGGCACCACCCGCCATACCAGACTTTTAGCCTGAGCCGGGGCACCCCAGTAGTATGGATTGCGCTCAAACACCAGTTCTAAACCACTCTGCCAGCGCACCAGACGAAAAGGTCCGGTGCCCACCGGATGTCTGCTCAAAATTTGATTGCCGTGATCAGGGCTCTCAAGCAGTGCCGCCGGCAGAATGCGCAACTCTGCCAGGCGCGAAATTAACGGCTGGCAGACACGGCTTAAAGTGCAGGTCAATTCAAGATCGCTAGCGATATCAATAGTTTTGATATCAGCATAATCACTTTTAAATGGCGAAAGTTCTGAGGCGCCTAAAGTCAGTGACGCTTTGACATCACGGGCGGTGACAGGGCTGCCGTCAGAAAAATGCAAACCCGGCTTGAGCTTAAAGTGATATTTGAGACCGTCGGCAGAAATGTCATAAGACTGCGCCAGTGCCGGCTGCAACTGCATTGAGCGGTCATATTTGACCAGGCCATCATAAACGAGCGAAGCTGCCGTGTACGAGCCAGAATCTATGCCACGAATAGGATTAAACGAGACCGGCTCCCAGACCATACCAAGCACAATTTGCCCGGTCTTCTCGGCCTGCGCCAGGACAAAAGAACAGTTCGAGCCAACCAGCATTACACCGGTTGCGATAAGCGCGAGAGGTTTAAGCGACCTCAGCCTTGAGGACCTTGCGAAACAAAATAGAAACAGGCCAGCATAACCAGCATGGCGCTGGTGACACCCAACCAGAAACCGGCTACCAGAATTTGCCAGACAATCAGCGCCTGACGTGCTGTCAAGCTGATCATGATGCCCAGTCTGTTGATGATATAAAAAACCACCGAACCAACTGTAAAGAGCAAAGGCAATAGTTTTAGCACAGGCGAAACCGGCACAGAGACGGCCATAACCAGGCTCAAAATGCACATAATCACCAGAACGATGGTGACATAATCTGAAAAACGCTGTTTAACGTTCTCGGCTACCGAGGCATCGTTAATATGCTTGACGGCAAGGTAGAGGTTAGCCAGACCGGCCCGTCTGGGAAAATTGCCAGATTCTTGCGCCATGGGCGGCTCGAATGCAGGTACCGCTGCGGGCGTCACCGGTTGCGCCGGTTTGTCGCCCGCCTGGGCGTCTCCCGTTGATTCTGGCTTGATAGGGTCGGCTTCGGCCACTGAGTCCTCGCAAAGAAAAGAAATCGGTTTAAATTAGCCAATCAGTCATGTTGACTCCCCTAATATTATCATTCAACTTAAAGCTCAAAGCCCAAGACAGATACCAAGTGCCCAATTCACGAAAGCCTTACAATGGACAACCGACAGCGCAGACCATGACCGAACCAAAAACCCCAGCGCCTCTGGTCACTGTGGTGGTGTTGCACTGGCGCGGAATCAAGAAAACCAGACGTTGCCTGAACTCATTGCGGGCCACAACCTACTCTGATTACAAAGTTTTGCTGGTAGACAACGGCTCACCCGACAACGATGGGCAAAAACTGGCCGAAGAGTTCCCTGAAGTCGAGCTTCTGGTCAATAGCAACAACGAGGGTTTTGCCGGGGGCTGCAACAGGGGTTTGGAAAAGGCCATGGCCAATGGCGCAGCATTCATATGGCTACTCAACAATGACGCCCAGGCGCGACCGGAGAGCATTACCCATTTGATGGCAGCGGCTGTGTCTAATCCTGACGCAGCTGCTTTTGGCGCTGTGGTATTAGAAGGTAACCTGCAGACTGCCCAGGAGGCCGGTGTAGGCGAAATCAGTTTCAGCAAAGCCAAGACTTACTTGCGCAAACTTCCGGCCAGTAATGGCGAAACTCTGCCATGCGCCTGGCTCTCCGGCTCAAATTTGCTTTTGCGCCACAGCGCCTTAAAAAAAGTTGGCATCTTCGACGAACGTTACTATCTTTATTTTGAAGATGTAGAGCTATGTCACCGCCTCACCCAAGCTGGTTTTCAATGTTTGCTTGTACCTGGCAGCACCATTGAGCACGAAGGCAATGCCTCAACCCCTGGCGGCCTCAGCCTATGGCGCTCTTATTACCACACCCGCAATCGCCTGCTGTTCTTCATGCAATATTGCCCACCAGCCCAAAAACCTCTGGCCTGGCTGGCCATTTACGGACACTTCGTCAAACATTGCTTCACCCTCCCATTCAGGGGAGCCGCCGGTAAAGGCCGACTGAAAGCCGAATGGTTGGGCTTGCGCGATTATGCCGCCGGAAAATTTGGCCCAGCTACGGGCCTCGACTGGTGTGAAAAAGTCGAGATATAACTGCCTGCTGGCCGCTACCAAGCCGCCATTATGGGAATAATTGACCTGGTGGGTTTTGTACAGACCCTGCCAGCATCACAAGAGGAAGCTGTGGATCTCAGACTAGGCAACATTCTCAGTCATTTTGGATTGCTTGAAGAACACGACTTTGATCGTGCGCTCAAGGTCGCCAACGAAACGAGACTGCCCGTGGGCAAAGTGCTCGTGATGTTTGAAATGATTGCCGAGAACACACTTAAGGCGGCCATTGAAGCCCAGTGGATGCTCAAAGACGGCCTGATTTCACTCAACCAGGCGCGCAATGCCCTGCAACTTGTGCAACGCAAAAACTGGAATTTTAACGACGCTCTGGTAACTCTCGGTGTCGATGCCTACGCCACCCGAGGAGCCCGACTGGGCGAACTTTTAGTCGGCTCCGGCCAGGTCAGCGAAAATGAAATCGACAAGTTTTTAAAAGTGAGTCAATATTCGGGTCTGCCTCTTGGTCGCATTTTGTTGTTGCTTGATCGCGTGTCTGAAACTGCCCTTGGATCAACTTTAAAACTGCAGCACGATATTCGGGTTGGTGGTTTGGAAATTGATCTTGGTCTCAATTTAATTCGCGATTCTGTACGACGCGAACCAATCGGTAGTTTGAAAAAAGACCATTTCTTGCTGGGCGAACTATTGACCCAAGCGGGAATTATCAAAGATTCGGAAGTGGCTATAGCACTAGATATTGCCGAAGCTAACAATAAAATGGTGGGCGAAGTTTTAACTGAACACGGTTGGATTTCAGATCATGTTTTAGAAAAAGCTCTGAACTTGCAGAAGAAAGGACGTGCTAAAGAAATTACTTTAGACGACGCTGTTTCAACGCTCAAAGGGCAGGCGGAAACTGGATCATTTGCACCACTGAATACTTTTGATTTTGTCGGACCTACTGATTTTGAACGCAATATTAGCCTCTATGAATATTTGCGTTTGACCGGTTTCATTACTCCAGAAAAGCTCAGCGATGTAGTGAACAAAGTCGCTCGTGAACCAGCGCTTATAGCTGAAATCAAAATGCATCCGCTGGCCTCTCTTAAAGATACTTTGAAAAATTCGGTCACTGATTCGCCGCGCTTTTTAAAAATGCTCAATCATTCATTGCCCGAAGAAAAAGATCTGATCAACACTGCTTATGCCTTCCAGCAGCAGGTGCGCAAAGGTTCAATCAAACTTGATCGTTCGATTTTAGAATTTACTTTGATGCGCACGAAAAAAGAAATGGCGTTTTCGCTCTAATTTGAAAGTGAGGTTTATATTTTAAGAAAATCGACATTGGTAACTTTGGCATCGCTGTTACTAGCATCATGCTCAGCAGCTCCGGATGCGCCAAAGGTAAGTTCAAGCCAAACAGAAACAAGCACCACTACTGCAAGTTCAATACCAGTGGAACCACGAGCGCAGCCCAGAGCCCAGGCCCGAAACAGCCGCCTCTCGTGAGCAAACTGAAAGCTACGAGTGTCCTCGATGATATGGTTCAGTACGCCATTGATTCAATCGAAAAAGCTAAATATCTGGGAGCAGGAAAGAAAGGCAAGACTGCGACAGAGGGCTCGAATTTCTATATCTTTAAGTTCCGTGCTAAAAATGATGACAAAGAGCCGCATAAAATAATCACGAGCGACTTTGTCATCGAAACCGCTGATGGTCCGCGTTACTCACCGAGCAATAACGGCAAAAGCGCTGTGCTACTCAATGGTGGCTCAGAAGCCCTTTTCGAAAACACGCTTGCACCGGGCAGCACTGGAGATTTTCTAGTGATTTTTGACATGCCCGACAGGTATGTCGAAACCGGCGCCAGCCTTGTAATTCCAACAACTAAGGCATCATCAAATGATCGCTGGGTTTTTCGGTTGGAGCATAAATACGGGAAGTGAATTGAAAACGGCACTATTAATCTTCCATTTTGCCTGCTAAAGCTTCGAGATCAGCGAGATCTTGCAGACGACCAGAAGCTTTCTTGTTTAACTTCAAATATTTCAAATCGATAAAGGCAACTGAAACATCGCCGAACTCGGCAACGACTCTTACCTTATAGGCAGATTCAAATTCCACTCCATCTGCAGAAGTCAGCAAATCAATACAATTTGGGGGATAACCAAGCTGAATTACTACATCAGCTTCCGAAAGGTCAGCTGTGGTTAGCCCCAGCGACTCGAATCCAAATTGCTTCAAGGCGGCGATAAGATTTTTGGCGTTAGTCGCTGAACACTCAACCCATACGTCCAAATCTTTCGTGTATCTTGGGTGACCATGGTAAGCCACAGCATATCCACCTACGACCAAATACTTAACGTGCTGGTCGTTTAGTGATTTTATAAACTCGCGTAAATCCTGGCTGAGCACCGTATCTCCATTGATGGTATTCGCTACGAATTTGCTCTAAAGCTTCAATACGTGCCTGAGGCGTTTGAGTTTTCCAAAAGTGGATATCTCCAGCGTCGTCGTGCAACGACCTCTTCATCACAACTTTGGCAATTTTGATTTTGTCTTCCATAATCTGATTGTAGTCGTCTTGTCTCGATTGCTCAACTTTTGTGCTCGAACGGAGGCCAGAGAAATGTATTTGCTTGTGAACAAAATCGCTGGACGCCGAACGAGATTTTGGAAAGTACCACCGCTATGGTTGGTCAAGGCTGGAGAAGCTGGCGGCAATTAAATCGACAGGTAGCAATGAGTAAGTCATCGGAAAGGCCAGGGTTCCAAGCGCGCCAGGCTTTAGATTTGGAAAAATGCTGCAATGCTTTGCAGGGCACGTGAAAGCATCAAAATGCAGGAGATCGATTCTTTCGTTTTCGCGCTTACCTTACGAAAAGTTAGGCATGTTAACGGATTGTTGGCTCAGTAAGCCAGTCTTTGCGATAGCAAATGCAACTCTGCTCAACAACGGCAGCATGGCTACTTTCGAGCGCCCGTAACATTCTTCATGTAGTTTTCTTCCGCAAGAAAGCCAATACCTTCGAACCATAACTGGTTGTGACCACTGTCAGACAGTTAAAGATGGTATGCGAGTCGGAGAAAGGGTCATCGGCAAAACAGTAGTATGCGCAAGCAGGCACATTGACAGCGTTTAACTGCAAACACTTTCAAACGCAGCTGATGGTTGCCCCAGATGTTTTATTCAAGCAAAATCACTAGCCAGTGAACGGCCAGAGTTAGCTAACCAGTGTATGTTGAGCGCAACAAAGAGCTTTTCCTGTAAGCCGACAAGCGATTTAGCCTTTTGTCGCGACAACAACTCGATCCCCCTTGCAACTTGGATGTTTTTCAGTGACCGGCAGAGCTAACGATTTT
>JADYXQ010000012.1 GCA_021772135.1 Candidatus Obscuribacter sp. | reverse complement strand
TAGTAATACACTAAACTAATGTGGAAATTATCTCAAAGTCATTGACACGTTCCGGTTGAGCCTATCTGCGAACCCATAACACGAATATACGACACCCTGACATCTTTGGCCATACGTGTTTTTCCGCTCGTTTTCGAGCCGTTTAGATACTGTATCTTTTAGTATACAAGTACCCCCAAAATAGGTTGAATGCAGGCTTTATCAGCCTGCTGCGAGTTTTGACGAGGCTGGAGCTGAAAAATAAAGTCTCAAAACTCTTGCTTATCCATGCTTTCCAGCTTTTACGAAAATGCTCAAATATAAAATATTATCAGAAGCTCGGGTTGAATCTCTCGATGTGGCTACGGGCGCGGCTTCTAGCTGAATGTGCTGCAAGGGGTGCGTGCGACGCACTTCTTTTAAAAGGAGAACAAGCGCATGATCGAAGCAACAGACACAATCAAACAAGCGCTTACCGAGCTGGCTCACGAGGCATCAAGGGCGTTTTGTTATGCCGATTATATTGTTGTAATATGCGCGAGGTTAAAGGGGTCGGTGTTGAGTACGGTTATGAATGGTTGATTAACCATCTACCGTTATGTGTCATACGGAGAGGCAAGTTTCCCGGCATCTATTCATCCATACAGTTGTTAAGCGGTGTTTTTTTGACAAAAGGCTCAGACGTCAGCCCTGAAACTTTTTCTCGCCCCCTGCGTACAGGAATTAACGAGAGAATAGAGACCATGAAAATATCCAATCAATTCGGCCATAAGTTGAAAAAGGCGTCTGCCCTGGTTGCCCTGGCACTAATAATTAAACTCTGCCTGGCATCCACGCTATGGGTCTTCTGCCGTGATTGGCTTCCCTATTTAGCTCTAGCCTGGCTGCTCAAGCTTTTACTCGCGCCAATAATTGCCTATTTGATTTTTGGCAAAAAGCTATTTAGCCGGTCACCTGACGCAAGGATTAATGCAAATGAATAAGCTAGCTACAGCAACTACCGAAATTCTGTTCGATCCGGTACTGGACGAATCTTTCGAATTTCTACAAAACCCTTATCCACTGTTTGAACGATACAGAGCGGTGTCGCCTGTGGCCTGGAGCGGTCGAGGCAATCAGTGGATAGTGACCGGCTTTGACGAAGCTAACCAGCTGTTGCGCGATAATAATTTCGGTAAAAAATTGGAATTATGGAAGCATCCCAATCCGTTTATGGGTGGGCTAATGCGCTTTATCAGATCGAGCACTACTAAGAACATGCTCTTTCTTGATCCGCCCGATCACACCCGTGTGCGCACCCTGGTGCAAGGTGCTTTCTTACCGTCCATTATCCGTGCTCTGGAAGGTCACATCACTGAAATCTGCGAGGAATTGACTGGTGATATTCAGCCGGGAACTGAAGGCGATCTGATTAAGCAATTGGCATTTCCCCTGCCGGTCACTGTAATTGCAGAATTGCTTGGCATTCCCCCTGCTGATCGCGATCAATTCAAACACTGGTCAACTGTTATTACAGCAAGCCTGAAAGGAAATGTTTGCCCCTTCACTGCTTTCAAGTCATTTAAGGCATCACACGAACTGCGCAATTATCTCAAAAAAATAGTGTGCCTCAAACGCACCCAACCGGCAAACGATCTACTTTCCAGCTTGACACAAGTGCAAAACCAGCAAGAAGGTCGCCTGAGCGATGATGAATTATTGTCAAACAGTGTGCTGATTTTGATTGCCGGCCACGAAACCACCGTCAATCTAATCGGCAACGGCATCTACCACCTGCTGCAAGCTCCCAGTCAAAAACAGCTCTTGATCGAGCAGCCGCAGTTGATTGACAGTGCCGTGGAAGAATTTCTCCGATTCGATCCACCGGTGCAAATCGTGCGGCGCATCTGCTATAAAGAAACCCTTTTAGGCGATAAAACAATCAGGGCAGGCGAGGCTTTGACTGTCTTGATTGGCGCATGCAATCGCGATCCGCGCGTCTTTTCAGACGTAGATAAATTAGACATTGAGCGCGACAAATTCAAACACCTGTCATTTGGTGGCGGTATCCACTACTGCCTTGGGGCAGAACTCGCTCGTAGTGAAGCACGCATTGCTGTGTCTATGCTATTGCGCAAATTTCCTGATATTAGACTGCAGGCCCCAATCATGAAATACAAAGCACCATTCGCCTTGCGCGGATTGCAAGAGTTGCAGGTGATCTATTGAATAAGAAGATCTCCATAACCTGTGCCTTTGCCTTCTTGATCATTGGCGGCATGCAGGGGGCAGATGCTGAAACTCTGCAAGGTCTAGTGACCAATCAAGAAACGCAAGTCTTGCAGGAAGAATCGGATAGCTTACTGGGCGTCTGGAAAATAAGCATTCCGCAGCTACATCGCAATCCAAAGGTGGCTATAAAAAGCATCAGCCATGGCCAGGTAACCGGCACCTACAAAGGCCTTCTTGGCACATTTCCGCTCTGGGGAAACTACAAAATTGAGACGGGAGAAATCGCACTTTTCATCGACTTCTCCTCAGCAAAAATTGCGCGCTTTCGTTCAGGAAACAAAAGAAAAGCAATTGCTCAGATGATCGGCCGTGTCGACCTGGCCAATCAATTCGTCAGTGGCTCGGCAGCCCTGCCCGAATTTTCAAATGGCAATTTTCAGTTTCAGGGCAAAAAAAGCAATTGATGCAAAAGCTACTCTTCTTCGCTCGCCAGTTCTTTTTTAGTAGTTTCAACAAAGCGGGCAAACATACCCATACAGAGCTCTTCAATAGTATCAGGCTTGAATTTCATACCGCGCAAACGCCAGGAAATTCCTTCATCACTCACTCTCACTTGCAAAGTCGCCACAGGTGCATACTCAGTTTCAACCAGACTTAATGCCATCACCTGTGATACCGGCACAATATAAAATTCGACTTGATTACCACTGCCGCGAATCACTAAACTATGACGCCTATTGGCCAACCTGGCCCGGAAGAATGTGGCAGTCTCTTCAGCTTCACGCTTAGTGTTTACTCTGGTTACTTCGGTCACTTCGCCCAAAATCGACGATGAAATCTGCAGAGCCGTACCCGAAGCGACTTTATTATATTCGAAGGCAAACCAACGCAAGTCCTGAAAAATCTTGTCTACCAGAAAAGAGATGGCGGCGCGATATTGGGAGGCCTTAAGCTCATCTTCAACCAGATTGTCGCGACGGCAATTGATAAAGTCTTCTGATTCACTTTTTAGTTCGTCCATCCAATTCAAAACCGCAGCAGAGCGCTCGGCACCAAAACCACTGAGAAAATGCTCTGACACATTGACATGTGCTTGATGCGAGCCGCTGGCCGCCGCACTGAGCACATCGGTGCCGGCGTGGCCGAACATAGACCGATCAACGTTACGGGGAAGGCCGGCCTGGGCTGAGGGATGCATGTCTACAAACTTGCGTGTTTGCTCGCGATTGAGCTTACCTTTGTCTGCCCGTCTGTCGTTGCGAACCATCATCTTAGACCTCCACCGGATAGCTGTGTCAGCTAATCGACTTTTTACCAATCACACTATCATTGTGCGCTTGCGGCCCCATTCCGTCATCGACGAAAGGGTATTAGCGAAAACGTGTATAGAGATCATCGGCCAAATGACAGATGTGCGAGAATTACAGTCATGTCAGAAGCCCCAGCAGCGATTTTAAATTTTCACGTGGTCACTCTTTTTCCTGAGCTGATTCACACCTATTGCCAGACAAGCATTATCGGCAGAGGGGTAAAGGCGGGGAAATTGTCGGTGCAGGCCTATAATCCCAGAGATTTCGCTACAGACAGTTATCATAAAGTCGATGATACCCCCTACGGTGGCGGCGCCGGCATGGTGCTCAAACCAGAGCCATTTTTTGCTTGTGTGGAAAGCATTGAACGCCCGCCTAATTCGCCGGTGATTTTGATGACTCCACGTGGTGAAACTTTCAGGCAAGAGCGGGCCGACGAACTGGCCAAAGAAACGCATATTACTTTCATTTGCGGCCACTACGAAGGATTCGATGAGCGCGTTCGCGCCCTGGCCACAGACCAGATCTCACTGGGTGACTTTGTCCTCACCGGAGGTGAACTGCCGGCGCTGACGATCATTGATGCCGTTGGCCGTCTAATTCCTGGAGTGTTGGGCAAAATGATCTCTCTCAGTCACGAGTCTTTTAACGATGGCCTTCTGGAAGGACCTCATTACACCAAACCACCTGAATTCAGAGGCATGACCGTTCCCGATGTTTTGCGTTCAGGTGATCATGCGGCCATCGCCAGATATCGCCGTGAAGAGCAACTGCGCATAACCTTTTTAAACCGTCCCGATCTGCTGACCAGAGCCGCGCTGCAATTAAGCCCCGAGGATCAGAAATTCTTGAGTAAACTGCAAGACGAGCTATAATACTCGCTGAGTTTTTGGTAAGCAAACGCAATACAGATATGCACTTGGCCCCTATTACCATCCATCCACTGGTACCACTGGCGAAGGCGTCGGCGGTGCTAAGAATCGAGCCAGGGCTTCTGGCTGAACAGCTTTTAGCTGGCACTATCCAGGGCGAGCAGCGCTCGGAGAACGGCCCCCAGGGCAAATTCACAGCAACTGAAGCGAAAATCGAAACCACTAACTGGTTCATTTATGCCAGCGAATTCGAGAAACTGGTAAACGATCAAGTAACAAATTACGAAAACAGAATCAGCACCGATGGCTTAGAGCAGCTATTTCAGGAGAGAGAATTCACCGAAGTTGAAATTCTCCAGGCAAAAATAACGGCACTCTCAGCTGAAATCGAAGATCTGCGCAGTCAAATTATCAGAGAACAACTGCATCATCTCGAGAACCCGATTGTCACTCTCTGGCGCAGGATGAGCAAATTATTTTGACCTCTCTGAAGGCGTGGTCAGAGCATTAGACCAGTATGGTGCCGTGGCCCTGGCAAAGGCGACGACTCCTCCGATTAGCCCAGGTAGAAGTAAATATTCCAGAGCAGCGGCGCCAAGCATAGCCGGTAACAGACTGGCTCCTGCACGAAAAGCAAGAACAACAAAAGCGCAATAAAAGACTGTAGTAAACCAAAAATAATGGCGCCAGTTAGCTAGATGAAACTTGTCGTATAGCAATGCGTTTGCTGCATAGAGACTGTAAGTAGCAAGGCTAGCAATAATCAACATAACAAGTAATCCGATGTCGCCATCGTGACGCAAAGCAGCAATGCGGGCGCGAATTTTTTCTGCTTCAAATTTGAGCTGCTGTCGCTCCAGACACTCGGCATAAACTGTCAGGGCCGACGCCAATCGCACGTCATCTTTAATGGGAGAGCGTCCAATCAACTGACATTCCTCAGCCAGAGTGGCTCGTGCGCTGTCTTTGTAGCCGGCGCGCTCGTAAGCCACCGCTAGCCCTTCTAGAGCAGCGATGTGACGAGGAGATCCGGCCCAAAGCGCAGTAGATTCGGCAATAGCGGCACGGTTAAAATAGCTGATCGCTTTCTGATTTTCACCCTGAGCTAGAAGGGCACCGCCCTGGTCACTATAATTGTTGTATGTGATGCGCTCTGTGGCGGAGGTGCCGGCCAAAATAAGCATTCCTCCCACCACGCCAAATAAAACTAGGCGGCCACTGGAGCATTTACACCAATCCTGCCAGGATGGCATTTGCAGAGCCTTCGCAGTCCACTTTTCCGGCATCAGCTTATCCCACGAAAAATCTGTGGGCAGGCTCTGACGCTTTTCTTTTACGAAACCGACGGCATCATTATTAGTATCAACAGCGCGCACAAAGCCAGCTGTAGCGCTATAAGCGAAACTTTTTGCTGGCGGGCTGAGAGTGCTTCCAGAAGCAGACGTCTTGACCTGAACCGGCACTCGAAGTGAAGGTTTTGAGTCGCGTCCAATGGTCATCTTCTTTCTAGAAGAATACATACTGCTCCTAGCTCTACACTGTTGTCATATACCCAAAAGATTCATCAAATTGACCGAATATATTTGGAACATTCCTACCCTGGCGAATGTCACCTTTTACGTGAGAGACACAAAGGTCCAATTTAGGAGTTAGCAAAAATGTCCGCTCAACCCAATACTCAACAGCGTCATCTGCAGATTGCTCCAGAACCTAAAGCCGTTTCTCAAAGACGAAGATCTGCTTCAGCGCCAACCGAGAACAAGGGTGTGGGACTTATTGAGTTAGACGTTGCCCTGACTAAATTGGCTATTTCCAAAAGCCCTGTTGCCTCCCGCGGTCAGGTCGTAAGCTATCAAAAAGTTAGCGACTCTGCGTACCAGACTTCGACGCCCACTGGCGAAACTACGTTTTTCAGATGGGGTCAAAGCAATAACAAGCGTTCATTTGTTTTCAATGCCGACGGCAGTGCTCAATATATGGTGAAGATGGGCGAAACCATCATCAGTATTGTCGAATGCCTGCTGCGAGAAAAACACCGCATGTTTACTTACTATGAGCCCACTTACCGCGAAATCCGCGCTGAAGTGAACAGCCTCAAATCAGCTAATCCGCAAATTGCCGATCTCGATTTGCTTCATACCGGTCAATGGGTTAAAGTTCCAGCTATCGACGTTTGTGAAGCTTTGACCGGCCAGGGTCGCCTGTCGGCATAAATTAAATGGGGGGACAGCATGGCTCAAGTCACCGTCTATTCTGGTCCTTCCTGTCCTTACTGCACTAAAGCAAAAGCGTTACTGGAAAGGAAGAATATTCCCTTTCAGGAATTCAACGTCAAAGAAGATTTCTCTAGATTGAAGGAGATGCTCGAGCGCACCGGTGGCCGCAAGACCATTCCTCAGATCTTCATCGACGACCTGCACATCGGTGGCTGCGATGATCTTTATGCATTGAATGACTCGGGGAAACTAGACGAGTTGCTAATTGCACCTTGACTGTGCCGGAGGCTCGTATTACATTGAAGTAATACGGTAGCGGAATACATCAGAGCACTAGACAATGACAGCAACTGTAAGACTAAGTAATGAACTTGAAGCTGTGCTCACTGCGGTAGTCAAAGTGAGCGGAAAACGCCGTTCGGAAATTATTCGAGAAGCATTGAGCGCTTACTGTGAACTTTTACTGGAAGAAAACCGTCTGACTATGTACGACCAACTGACTAAATCCGACTTTAAACCGGCAAACTCCGGTCTAAAAGATTTGTCCACCAATCCAGAATATTTGAAAAAGGTGATAAATGAGCGGAACCGCCGTTCTAGTTGACACAGGTCCGTTAGTTGCCATTGTCGACCAGAGCGACGATGCTCACGAAAGCTGTATAAATGCGCTGAAGCTGCTTTCCAGCAGCACACAACTAGTTACTACCGAATCAGTGTTGACAGAGGCCTTTCATCTGATTTCTTATGTCAATGGCGGAAGCGAAAAACTGTTCCAGCTACTGCGCATATTCAATGCTCAACTCAAGCCACTCGCACAATATCAGCTCAAACGGGTAGAAGAGCTCATGTCAATCTACAACGATTTACCAATGGATTTTGCTGATGCGACCATTGTCAGCACATCCGAAGAACTGGGAATTAAGACGATCTTCACTCTAGACCGGCGTGGTTTCGATGTTTATCGTCCAATCCATGTCAAAACTTTTTCACTGCTGCCACAAGAGCACACACAGAAAAGAAAGAAATGAAGTAGCGCGTAAGCCGGGTTCTGTGTTCGACTGTCATCTATCTGGGAACGCAGTCTCCTACGCCCTCTAGCGGCATCAGCAACTTGAGATGGCGGGCCACCATAACCTCAAGTTATACCTTCGCCTTGCACCTTCAGCGGGGTTTACCTAGCCAAGGCCTCTCGACCTTGCTGGTGACGCTCTTACCGCACCGTTGCACCCTTACCGCATTGCTGCGGCGGTTTTCATTTCTGTGGCACTATCCTCACGCTCACGCGCACTGGGCATTACCCAGCAACCAGCCCTGTGGTGCCCGGACTTTCCTCATCGATCTTGCGACCAACGCGACAGTCTGCGCTACTTCATAGGCGATTATACATGGCTTGATTACCCCTTGGTCACTATGCGAAATAGTAACAAAAAAAAGAAGAAATCGGCAAGAAGGAGATGCTTTGTAAGCACCCAGTCCTGCCGATCTCTCAATTAGCATAGGGGGAGTCCTCGCGGACTCCTCCCTGCTACACCACCGTACGTGCGGGTCCGCATACGGCGGTTCGGCGGATTAGGCATTTACTGAGCAACGAAGTTCTGGTAGTCCGAGAGAACGGAAATAGGCGATTGATAAAGCGCTGTGAAGTGGTGGACTTCCGCTCATACGCCAAGGGCCGCGGGAACCGTTTCCAGCTCCGAGTTGCGCTTGACGATGGCTAAGTCCCATTTCACGTAGTCGCTTGTATCTTGTGGTTCCGCGTTTCCACCGCTTCCAAATTAGGCAGCGTAGTTTGCGTCGTAGCCACTGTTCAAGGTCACGCAATGGTGTCGGCGTCTCACAAAATCCGAAGTAATTTAACCAGCCGCGCAAATAGCTTTTTAATTCTCCGATGATTTGCTCAAGTGTATTCCCTCGTTTGCGGGTGGTGATTGCTCGAATCTTTTCCTTTACTCGAAGCAGAGCTGCTGGCGCTATTCGGCGCCGAGGATTCATCTGACTCGTAAAGGTAAAACCCAAGAACTTCCTCTCCCATGGCCTCCCCACTGCACTTTTCGCTTCATTTACCTTCAGCCTTAGCCGTTTGTCAAGAAACTTCGTGATGCTCTCCATCACTCGCTCTCCGGCTCGCTTGCTGGCAACGTAGACATTACAGTCGTCCGCATACCTCACGAATCGAAGTCCTCGTTTCTCAAGTTCTTGGTCAAGGTCATCTAGCAATAGATTCGATAAAATCGGTGAAAGGGGGCCCCCTTGCGGAACACCTTCCTCTGTCGGTTTGACTAAGCCATCTTCAAACATTCCCGAGTTCAGGAAGGCTCGAATCAGCTTCAATACTCGCTTGTCATTTACTTTCTTAGCAACGCGCCCCATCAATATATCGTGGTTAACTCGGTCGAAAAATTTCTCCAAATCAATATCTACGACGTATCGCAATCCGCTGCATACATACTCTTGCGCTTGCTTAATTGCCTGATGTTGCGATTTGCCAGGACGAAATCCGTAGCTGTACTGTGAAAACTGACTGTCCCAGTGCTTCTGTAAAACTTGCTGCAATGCCTGCTGAATAAAGCGGTCAACCACACTCGGAATACCCAATTGTCGCATTCCTCCTGTGGCTTTCGGTATCTTTACCCGCTTCACCGCCTGTGGTGCATACTTGCCTTGCAAAAGTTCCTGGCATATTGTTTTCAAGTGTACCGCCAGATACGCAGGTAATTCGTAGACGGTCATTCCGTCTATTCCTGCGGCACCTTTATTGTCCATTACTCGCTCCAATGCCTGCATCAAATTCTCTCCGTCTAGCATTTCCTCCATCAGTTGTTGCTCAGTCACTGCCAGGCTTTCGTTGTCTTGTCCGCTTACCGCCATTTGCGCTTCGAACCCTCGCATGACGACTTCGAGAGCTTCACTCTCTACGTTCGCGTTTGAGGTCAGATTTCTCTGCTTTTTCTGCCGCTTTTCGCTCATGAGATATGCGTCCTACTCGCCTTTCCTTGTAGCCCTTACGGGCACCGTTTGGGCCTTCGTCTCCTACTGCCGCTGCTTACCTTATTCGGCGCTTGCACGTTTGCAGGAAATTACTATGCCCTCTGCTGACTTCTGCACGATATTCAGATTGCCTCGCGGCCATCCCAGTCTTGCTAACAAGACACCGTGCAGATCTCCCGGGGTAAGCTCAACCACTTTCTCTGCACACCCGCCGGATTTACAGTCGCATCCTTTGATGACTTTGGACTTCGCAATCATTTGCTTGCTCGTCCGAATGCGCCTGCCTTGTATCCGATTCCTGTTCGTCAGGTCGCAGATTTGCTCCACGCTTCTTTCAGATTTTGCCTCGCGGCTGCATCCTTGCGCTTCACTACACTTCACCGTCATCAGGTTGTGTAAGGACTTTCACCTCCAGTTGTTGACCATGCCCGGCACACAAAAAAAGCTGGAGCGATATCGCTCCAGCTTTCTGCATCAGTGAGGCTTAGAACACCAGACCGCAAATGGTCGCAGTGAGCCAGGTGGCCATATTGGCCACCATCATCGACTTGAATGCCATACCGGCGATCTCACCGCGACGTTCAGGCGCCATCGCTCCCAGGCCGCCAATATTGATGCCGAGCGAACCCAAATGCGCAAAACCGCAGAGGGCGGCAGTGGTGGCAATCAACTGAGTTTTCGCCGCGAGCACGTACGGACCGGCGCCCGCAATCACAGGAGCAAGCTCCCCGTACGAGACAAACTCATTGAAGAGCAGCTCCACAGCCATGAGTCGTCCAACGTGGAAGCATTCATCCCACGGCACACCCATCAACCAGGCGATGGGCATGAACGGGTAAGCGACAACGTCTTGAATCTCGGCATGGAGACCGAAAACCGACAGACCGACTCCAAACGCCCAGTTGACCGGGCCATGAAACCGATGGCGAATGCCACCATGGCAACCACCTTCATGGCAATTTCGGTGCCGGCTGTGACACCGTGAGCAGCCGCGTCGAACGCATTGACGCCTTCATGCGGCAAGTTGAGGTCGACCATTTTCTGCAACTTGTGCTGCTCCGTTTCCGGGCAAATAATCTTCGACAAAATGATACCGCCGATGGCCGACATCAAGGAGGCGGCGATGAGCGGCGTGGCCGGCATACCGATGCTGGTATAGGCAACCAGGGCAGAGCCCGAAATCGTGGCCATAGCCGCGGTCATCGAAGTGAAAAGCTCCGATCGCGTAAGTGTTTTCATGTAAGGGTTAATTAGCAGCTGGCACTCCACCTGACCGACGAAAGCGGCAGCCGAACACGAAAGGGCTTCCGGACCGGACAAACCAAGTTTCACCAGGAAGCGGGCCATGAACTTGATCAACCGCGGCAAGATGCCGAAGTAATAACCAAGCGACGCCAGACCGCTGATGAAAATAATGGAGAAGCCGATGCGGATGGCAAAAATGAACTCGTGTTGGCCAGGCGAACCGGGCTTGAGGAATTCACCGAAAACGAGAGTCTTGCCGAGGGCGAAAACCGCGCCATCGTTGGCGAAATCGAGTAGCTTGTTGATTCCCTTGCCGACCATGAAGAAGAAGTCACTGGTGCCGGGAATTTTGAGAATGACGAGGGCGAGAATGACCTCGACGAAAAGTAGTGTTCCTACCATTCGCCACGGGATCTGACGGCGGTTGTTCGAGAGGCCGAAAGCGACTGCGAACAACGTGAGAATGCCCAAAAGGCCAATTAGTTTTTCCATTGGGTTGCTCCAGATTTGGTTACTGTTACGAGGCAGCAGGTAGCAAAAGCTGGAGCGATATCGCTCCAGCTTTTCAGGCAAAGCACCAAAACAAATCAGCGGACGAACACCAAAGTCGTGCGACTTCAAAAATTTGTTCGGGCTAAATGAGATTTGGCGCTTTAGCTGATACCGGGTGTGAGTGAGAAATGTGCGAGAGGGAATACTTGACTAATAACAGACCCCTTGCGACGAAAGAAAGCTCGCGAATGCAGCGCCGAGCGTAGTAACAAAAGTAAAAAGCTCAAAAATGGGAAGTTATTAGGCTTACAGCTTTAAACTTGGATCTAATTTATCTAGCGCTAACTCTGCTCTAAGCTTGAAAGCCTGCGCAGTGGCAGATCGAAAATGGAAAAACTGGTAGATATGATCAACTCGAGCATTTTAAAAACTGCCATCGCCGTCTTTGCTTTGAGCGCATCCATTCTCCCCGCCCTGGCAGAGAGCCCCTCAAAACCCTCGGCACCTATCGCAAAAGGCGAAAAATATGCCGTTGTATTCGGAATATCAAAGTTCCAAGATTCGGCTGCCCATCTGGATTCTGGGGCCGCCGATGCTGAAGATTTCTACAAATATCTAACTAAAAAAGCAAATTTCGCACCAGGGCACGTCATTCTTTTAACGGACAAAAAAGCAGACAGGACCTCGATTTACAAGTTGCTGGGCGAGACTTTTATACCTACCTTACGTCCTGAAGATCTTGTGGTAATTTACTTTTCCACCTTAGGCACTCCAGCTAAAGACGATTATGGACATATAAACTATCTGGTGGCTAGCGATACTAAGATGAACCAGCTTTTTGCCTTCGGAATTGACATGCAAAACCTTCCCCAAATAGTGATGATGCGCACTCGTTGCAACAACGTGGTTTTTATTATCAACTCGAGTTACAGCGGCGCAATGGAAGTCAAAACCAAATCTCTGTTCCGCACAGCAAAGCCGATCCCCCCGGCCACCTTGATCGCCAGCTGTGGCGCAGACCAAACTTCAGTTACTGGTAAAAATACAAAAACCAGCATCTTCAATAAACGGCTGATCGAAGCTCTGCAAATCAAAGGCAATGCCACCACCATTGGTGAAGCATTTACATATTTAAAAAGCAAAGTGCAAACAGATGTTAAAGCTGACAGCGGTGTGTTGCAGACTCCGGTGTTGAAATGCGAAACCATGAATTTAAAAATCGGCGCTCCAGCTGGTAGGTAGAAAAGTCTATTTACCCGCGCGCAGCTGTTACATGACCCTGTTTGGCATAAGCCAATATTTTGGCATCTCGAGTTATTAGAGCGAGACCCATTACTCTTGCTGTTGCCACAACTATTCTGTCAGCCGGATTACCATGAGACACCGAAGGTAACCTTGCGCTTTCTATAGCTATCTCAGGCAATAGCGGCACGAGGCTCACACCAGGTTTTGACAGCGCCTCTGTGATCCATTGATCGAGCGGCTTCTTCATAGTCAACCGACCTTTACTTTCAAGTGTCGCTATTTCCCACACCGTGATAGCGTGGACAAAAACTTCTCCCCGAAGCCCTGCTTCATCAATTAATGCCACCGTTTTAGAAGTCAATTCGCTGCTGGCCATATTGAGCCAGACCCGAATATGGGTATCAAGAAGAATCCCAGAGCGGGTTTCAATTGCCATCTGCTTGCCATATTTCGCCCGTTCCTGCTACCAGATCGCCATTGATGATCACACTATTTTGCATGCAAATAAAGTGTATGAATCATTAGCAAAAGGAACCAGCCTGGCTATAGGCTTGCCGTGCTTGGTAATAATCAGCGGTATGCGGCTGCGGTTAACTTCGTCAATCAATTTCAAGCAATTGGTTTTGAATTCTCCTGCCCCAATTCTTATAACCAGTCACATTAAACGAGCACGCAGCCGCGCTAAGTATTACTTGCGTAAACCCACGCTATACAAAGACCTGGCCTCGATGTTAAAACATACGAGTGGTTGTAAAGAGGTCTGGGTCATGCATTTCACGTTGGATATGGCATTCTTCGGTTTTTTCGCCATTCTCATGTTCGCCATCGTTGTAATCCACCGGGCCCACGGCATGACGGCACTTTATAAAAAAGGCAACGTTACCGCCAATTATTGGGGAACGTACGGCGCCGAAGTTAAATCAGAGCAGCAAAAGCGCAAACAAAAATCTTATTTCCCCAAAATAGCCAAGGACGGCACACTTTCGCTTCCTGCAGCCAGTAATCAAAATACGACATGCATCGCGGGAAAAGTGGCCCCACAGGGAAAGTAATATTTGGTGGCGCGTTTCTTCTGAAGAGGCCATCATGTAAATAGATGGTTGCCAGAGGAAGCTTTGGAAAAAGAAGACGTCAGACAACACCCCTTTGAATTGACTCCTGATGAAAGTCAGTTTGATGCTGTCTATGCTAAAGCGCGTGAGAGCGGCACTTTTGGGGACTTTGCCACGGCCGCTCATGAATATGAGCAAGCGGCATTCGTCGCGAGGTCTTTTGGCGAAAGTGATGCCAGGCTATTCGAGACCCTGAGCCGACTTGCTTACTGCCGATACCGCTTAGGCGATCTTTCCCAGGCCGAAGCCTCATATTTAGAAGCCCTGCAATTGCTCGAGCGTTTCCACGCCCAGACTCATCCAGAACGTCTGGCCTCGGTGCTCTGGGCGCTAGCTGTGCTACTTTCAGACCTGTTGCGCTACGACGAAGCCGAAAAGTATTTCAGACGTTCCATGGATGTCTCAGAATCGTGGGCCGGCCCCAGCGATCGTTTCGTGGCCGATTGCCTCTGGGGTTTATCAAAGTGTTTAACCAGCAACGGCAAGCTTCTAGAAGCTGAAACAGCAATAAAACGTGCCGTGGCCATTTATGAAACGTTGCCCGAAAATTGCGATGAATATTTGAGCACCAATTACGCTAATCTGGGCGCCCTCAATTTGCAGCGCTCTAACTTTGAAGGAGCTGTGGACGCCCTGGTTAAAGCCGTGACATATCGGCGCAAACTGGCAGGCGAGATGGACGCCGGCTTAATCAGCCTGTCCAGCAAACTGGCTCTGGCACTGATGCAATTGAAACGCTTGAAAGAAGCAGAAAAATACTTGCGCCTGGCACTCAAAATTTCCACATCAACCTATGGCCCTAAAAACATTGAGACCGCACGCAAATACATTGCACTGGGGAATTGCTTAAACGGTTTAGGCAAATATGATCAAGCTGAAAAAATGCTGTCAAAAGCAATTGTGGTGGTGCGCGAGCAGATGGCAGACCCCGCTCTTTCAGCCGCTTGTCTATACGAGCTGACCACCTGCTACCAGAAATTAAATGAAAAAGCGAAAGGCAAAAAAGCGCTGGAAGAATTGTCTGACCTCTATGTGCAACCCAACATCAAACTGCCCAAGCACTCGCTTTACGCCGACGCACAGCTCAAGCTCGGCAACATTTACGAAGAAGCCTGCTTGTTCAAAAAAGCGCGCATTTGTTACCAGTCGGCCCTCACAGCCAGAGAATCTGTCTTTGGGCAAGAGCACAAGCTGGTGGCCGAATGCCTCATGCGCATCGCCGGTTGCATGACCAAAATGTCGCAGCATGCCGATGCCCAGGAGCTCTACCGCAAAGCCGAAACAATGCTCGCCGATTTAAAAAAACGAGCCTGATTAACCTAATCTACAGCGCTGCCGTCAGCATTCCAATTCCACATCAAAGGTGGGCGCTTACCGCCGTCTTTGCGCGACATGCCTTCGTACTTAAGATGCTTTTTGTCAAAGTCGCCGGCGGTTGAAGATAAAAGCGAAAGGCCAAAAGCAGCCATGCCGACATACTTGACTTTAGGCAAACCTTTCAATACACCAATGCTCAAAGCCAGTCCACCAGCGCCGAAACCTACATCTTCGATAGCCAGTCTGCCGTGCTCGGTTTTGTAATCACCACTGCTTGCGCTGCCATACTTAGTCAAATCTCCAGGCAAATCAATCAGTCGCTTGGCGCCATAAAGAGCTGGTTCCACGCGGTTCACGTACGGCAAAGCAGAAGCACCAATTAAGGCATCAACACCAAGGGTACCAATCGGGTTTATGTCTACATTGCTCTGCTTTGTGTATTTGAAATCAAATTTGCCCGGGCTGTTGAGCAGCTCGATTACTTTCTCGGCAGGAGTGGCCAGTGCCATCTTGCCGGCGCTGTCAGTCAACACGCCTACAACGCGCCCTTGTGAATCAACAGAGAGACTGCCTGATTGACCAGCCAACACTTTTTGATTGGTGACGATCCGGTCAGCCAGCACATAGTTGGTGGCGTCATTTTGCAAATCAAAATTATTAGTGTCAAAAGCTTGCTTCAAACCGGCATAGCCATCAGCATCAAATTGGCTGAGCACGTTCTCCATGCGAGTTCGTCCCTGCACTGTGCCGATTGAAAGCACTTTTTCCAGATTGGCCACACCGGGTGCACCGAGGCTGAACACTGGCTCACCGGTCAAGTCACGTCTGGAACCATCCATAGGCGCAACGCGTGATTTATCTTTGTCGAGGCCATCGATTTTCAGAACAGCCAAATCGTTGATGTCGTCGTACTTAATGATGCGCGCATCGAGAAATTCACCGGTAGGCATTTGCACTTTGAGCGAACGGGTATTTTTAACTATGTGTGCGGCAGTGACAATTTCATCGCCATCTCCGACAAAAAATCCGCTGCCGCCGTTCGGCCCCGAATTACGCTCACCGGCAATTTTGACAGTTTTGCCAAGCAAACTAGAATAAGCGTCAAGAGCCAGGCTGTTACCGCATTCTTTCTTATCGCGAACGACGTCGGCACCGGGCGTCAGTTCAGGCACGATTTTGCACTGATCTTTGTCGCCGCCCATTTACTAACCCCGCCGTTACTTACAAGTCATACCCAGATCTTATATAGATATATATACATATAAAGGCATGAAGTCATTGGGGAAATTACGGCAGCACCATTAAGTTAGCGGCCACGCAGGCGGTAACCAACGCGGGAAATATTCTCAATCACCGACTGCGACAGATCATCACTCACGTCTACAACCTTGCGAATGCGGCGAATAGCCACCCTTAATCCTTCCGGTGTGGCGTCAGAATCGTACTGCCAGACCCGGGCAAGCAAGGTGTCGACACTAAAAACTTCGCTTGGATGCCGCATCAAAAATTCTAGCAAAGCAAAATCGCGGGGCAAAAGCCGCAACTCCTCACCCCCTCGAGTGACGCGAAACTTAGCCGGATCAAGGCTGAGATTGCCGTAATGCAGCTCATTAGATTGCAGAAGCGGTGGCCGCCGCAAGACCGAGCGGATGCGCGCCGCCAGTTCTTTGAGATTAAACGGCTTGGTGATGTAATCGTCGGCACCAGAGTCGAGCCCCTGCTCTTTTTCTGCCATCTCACCCTTCCCGGTGAGCATTATTACCGGCGTGCTTCCGCCTGACGAGCGAAACTTTCGCAGAAGTTCGATGCCGGTCATGCCGGGCAAATCCCAATCGAGCACGATGACATCATATTCAGTCATTTTCAGCGTAGCCTCGCCATCGAGACCGTCGTGGAAAGTTTCAACCGTGTGACGCTCGGCGCTTAGGCCGTCGCTGATAGTCACCGCCAGATCTATGTCGTCTTCAACTAAAAGTATTTTTGCCAAGATCAATATCCCGCTGGCTTAACGTTCTCACTTGCAGAAACAATATATCGTCTTGAAAGCTGTTTTGCACAGGCCGAGGCGGGGGATAAATTCCACATGCGGCCGCATTTGTCACTAACTACAAACGTCTTAATCTTGGTCACTCTACCGCTTTTGATTCAAATGATCCTGCTGGGATCACTTGCCAGTCTTCAGAGCCAGGCAGAACAAGCATTAAGAGTTTCGACCCACAGCAAGAAAATATCAGACGTTATTAATCGCATTTCGAGCGATGTCTTTGACGTAATTACCACCTACGGCAATGAAACATCGCTCGAACTAATTCCCCTCGACGACGAAAGTGTGCAGAAGACCATTAAAACCGTACGCGAAGATTATAACGATCTGAAGCAATTGACCATGGACAAACCTGAAATTCTCAAAGCCGTAGTTGATTCAGAAATAGCCACCGAAAAAGCGTTTCTGGTTTTGAAAGACCTTAAAAGGTCATTTCTTAAAACCGGCGGTAAGGGCCGCGATGAGCGCAAACCAGTATGGCGAAATCTGCGCGAAGTAATGAAAGGAATTTTGTTTCAAGAGCTCGTTTCAATTGGCGATCAACAAAGGCGACTTTCGGACAAAGCACCGGAAGTGCAAGCGGTTTTTCGAGAAAGAGCGCAACAAGTCATGCTTGGTATTGGCATTGTCGATCTGGCCCTGGGTCTGGCTTTAGCTTTATATTTAACCAGGGGAATTACCAGCAGATTGAAAAAAGTCAGTGACAATACTTACAGACTGGCCAGCGGCGTGCCACTGCATCCGGTGCTAAGGGGCAATGACGAAATCGCCAGACTGGATCAAGTCTTTCACAAAATGGCCGGTGAACTGCGCGAATCGTCACGAAAAGAAAGAGCCATAGTCGACAATGCCCGAGATTTCATTTGCACAATCGATGCACAGGGGCGATTTATCGCCGCCAACCCGGCCGCTGAAGCATTGCTTGGCATCGAACCGGAAGATTTACAAGGCAAACACTTCATCGATCTCGTAGTGGGCACAGACACCGGCAAAGCTCTCGATTATTTGGAAAAGTTGAAATCGCAAGAAATTTCAACACCGCTTTCAATTGAGATGAAAGCGCGCTCGGGGGCCATTGTCGAGACACTGTGGTCAGCCCACTGGTCTGACGAAGAGAACTCGGCATTTTGCGTCATTCACGACATGACCGATATGCGGCGCGCCGAGAAACTGCGGCAAGAATTGATGGCCATGATCACCCACGACTTGCGTACACCTTTAGCCACCATTAACAATGTGCTCGACTTTTTCGACAGCGGCAGCGCCGGAACTTTCGATGAAAAAGGCCGGCGCTACGTTCAAATGGCCAGACGCAACGCCGATCGCATGGTCAATTTGATTAACGATTTACTCGATATTGAAAAGATCAAATCGGGCATGATGCAGCTCGAAATCGACTCTTATAAACTGTCGCGCAGCTTCACTAACTGCGAGGCTCTCAGTGCCGGATTAGCCGAAGAAAGCGCAGTCAAATTGCTTTTCGCTCCCAGCGAAATAATTGTCGAAGCCGATGAAGAACGGCTCGGCCGCGTGCTTTCAAACCTGGTGGCCAATGCCATTAAATATTCTCCTAAAGGAAAAGCAGTAAAGGTATCAGCCATTCAACAAAAAAACGCAGTGATGATTCGCGTGCAAGACGAGGGGCCAGGCATTCCTGCCGAAATGCTCGAATCAGTTTTTGAACGCTTTCAACAAGTCGGTGGCCCAGCTAAAACTAAAGGTGGATCAGGCTTAGGGCTGACGATTTGCAAGGCCATTGTCGAGATGCACGGTGGCAAAATCTGGGTGGAATCTACTCAGGGGCAGGGTAGTACTTTTATTTTTACTTTGCCGATTACCATATAGCTATTTGTTTCTTTGCACGTCAACTCGATCGCTAAGCGCGCTTGGCGGCAACAGTTTCAAACTCTTCTGAAAATAAGTAGTGGCGGCGGAATTGGAGTTTCGCAACATGGACAACTAGTCTCCGATTTGTTGACTTGCACCTGATCGCAACTAACCTGCCTAGCCTGGCCCCTTACCGGTGCTCAAGCGCAGAGTAAAGACCAGCGCAAACTAATCACAAGACCGTAACAACTCCGCTGTAAATTCGTTTTCGTAGAGCAGGCAACGTCGAAGCAACCGAGAAGCAGATGACCTGCCATTTTGAAAACACTTATTAGAGGTATTGCATCATGGTAGAAGCATTTAACCACCCACAAGTTTCAGACAACGTTGCCGCTAAAAACAACGAGCTTTCGCAAAGCCAGAACCTGGCCGTCGGCGCCTGGCAAGACAGTGAGAAAATGAGTTTGAATAAAGCGGTACCTAACAAAGACGGTGGTCTTAAATCTCTCGATTTCGATGACATTTATACCAAGAAAGAAAGCGACCCAAGTTTAGCGGAAGGTATGGGCAAAAAATTTGTACACAAGCCTGAATATAACGGTGATATTAAAAAGCCTCTTCCTGAAGACGTGCCCGGCGGTAAAATTCCTCGCGATGGCGGCCCTAAAGACCCAACCGAGTCAGACGCAATTAGAAATAAGAAAGAGAAGTGGCTTATGCAAAATGAAAAGCCTTTCGATGAAATGCCCAACGGCGGCAAAAATCCCAAAGGTGGCTCCTTCAACATGGATGGACATACAAACACAGGCAAGCCAGCTCCTGCTGACCTAGAAGACTATAAACCTACAAAGAAAATTCAGCGCTAAATTCGAGAAATTCGAAAACCACTGGCAGCTAAGCTGAAGAAACCTCGCCCCAGAGCGAGGTTTCTTTGTAAATTTGCCAAAGCGATAATATTCCAGCTGCACGCGAGAAGCGTATAATCTAAGCACTCTTATTAGAAAATGGGCCCTTGCAACTTACCGAACGAGATATCTACAAATATTTTGGCGACACCTATGCGTCACGGGGAGACACCTATGAACGCAGTGGGAGAGTGAAGTCTTGCCGCTTTGACCACAATACTTTATTGCTACACGGACAAGTTGTCGGCAGTGACAGGCAGCCGTATCAAGTGCAGATGCGGCTCGTAGCCACGGGTCTAAAAATTGAAACAGCAATCTGCAGCTGCCCCATGGGCGGTTACTGCAAACATTCTGCGGCGCTGGCGCTGCACGCTCTTAGAACAGGAGAGATATCTGAATCAAATGCTGCGCTCGCACCGTCTGTAAAGCCAGCGCCACAAGCACAGGCGGCGAAACTATCAGCGCGCTCAGCAAGCTGGATTAGCGATCTGGCAAAAGCTTTTAACACCCAACCAGCCACTGCTAAAACAACTCCAATCGACTCGGTGTTGTATGTGCTGGACGTGAGTAGGCTCAATGTTCTGATGCTCAAACCGGTGCACGCACGCCGGCTGAAAAGCGGCGCCTGGGGAAGCGCGCAGAGTTGCGACCTTGACCGGTTGGCGGCCAGCACAGCTCAATACGTTACC
The DNA here is from genome assembly GCA_021772135.1 of Candidatus Obscuribacter sp. Classification (GTDB taxonomy): domain Bacteria; phylum Cyanobacteriota; class Vampirovibrionia; order Obscuribacterales; family Obscuribacteraceae. Next base: position 416 of record JADYXQ010000012.1, on the reverse strand, counting down.
GCAGAAGATTGCGAGATTGCCAAAATTTTCCTCGCCGCACAAAAAGACAAATGGTCCTACGAAAAAACCTTTAGTGACATCCCTGAGTTATCTCAACATCTGGTAAAACGCATCATTGCCACCGGTCGCTGCTTTTGGAAAAGCAAAGACAGTATTGCCCTGACTACCGGCCCCGCTAAACAAGCAGGGCTTAAATGGAAGGTTTTGCCCAATGCAAACCAGGTTTTGCAAGTTTATTCAGAAGATGCAGACGATATTGCAGTAATAGCGGGATCGGCCTGGTACATCAATCCTGTCATGCATCAATTAGGGCCTCTGGATCTCTCGCTGCCGCTCGGCGCGGTCAAATCAATTCTTTCCGCTCCTGCCATCGAAGCCCAAGAAGCGATGCTGGTGACGGAAGCATTAAACGCAAT
>JADYXQ010000108.1 GCA_021772135.1 Candidatus Obscuribacter sp. | reverse complement strand
CAGACTGAGGTTGAGTGTGACCTGTCGAGCCGTCGAGTATGATGGCATTTAGCACGTCCGAAACTAAATGAAAATGGTATTCGGCTCCGCGTTCGTGGTTGGCTGTTCACAGGCTTTCCCAGCGAAATTCATATGTCTACAAAGAAAATAAACGGCGATCAACTTGAGCTCACTGTCGTCCAGCCTGGTGAGCCCTATAAAAGTCTCCAGTTTTTCGCCAAATGAGCTGAAACCCTCGGTGTGACTATCGAGGTTCCCAAAGGGATAAAGCGAGTAGTTTTAGGTAAGGAACAGCTACAAGTGTGGCCTGAGAAAATCGATGAACCTGAACGACCAAAACGGCTGCATTTGGAGTAAGATTGACATGGAAACGCTTAAAGGACCCTGACCAATTGGAAAATAAGGCATCCCAACTTTTAGACAATCCGATCTGGCATGCATTGACGAGTGCACAGGCCGACTTATCTCTAGGTGACGATCGGGCCAGGCGCTATCCGTCAATTATTACCACCTTAGCCGGCATGCGCGACGAGTCGCTTGAATCGTTTTCGTCTTTAAGTCGCATCGTCACCAGATCAGAACGTGTCGGTTTGTGCGCCAAGCATGAGCTAAGAGCACCGGAATATTGGGAATTGGCATTGAGCTTCGCCGTAGCACAAATGGTATGCACCAGGCCAAGAGACTGCAAAAAGCAAGAAATGGTCGTGCTCACTGTTGACGATGTGGTTGAGATGAAAGAACTTGCTCGGCTGACTCAGCCTGGCCCTTTCGCCGACCGCACCATTGAACTTGGTACTTTCTACGGCATAAAAGACAAGGGCAAGCTTGTCGCCATGGCTGGCGAGCGCATGAAGCTCGACGGTTTTGAAGAAGTAAGCGCCGTTTGCACACACCCAGATTTTCAGGGCCGAGGGTACGCTCGCTCACTGGTATCAGCTGTTTGTCAAAACATTACTGAGCGCGGCAACACACCTTTCTTACATGTAAAAGAAGATAACACGGCCGGTCTGGCCAGCTACGCTTCACTGGGTTTTGAGAAACGACAGACCATGGTTTTCTCTGTCTACAGGCGCGAAGCGACATTACCGCCCGCAAGCGAAGATATAAGGTTTCCTGGAGTTTAATATCCAAGAGCGTATTTCGGCCGCCTTGACCAAATTCAACTCCGATGATGCCGGGGCCAATGCTATCTTCAACATAGGCACCATAATCTCGCATGGACACCAATTTGGTCACACCGTCGGCGATGGCACGCGCAGCCTCAGCTTGCGATATCGCTCCATAGTTTCCCTCGCCTGAGGCTGCATGAGCTCCGGCGTCAGCTTTTTGCACCTTTAGCCGCCGGACTGTACCTCCAGCCGATAACTTGTGCCACTGTCCTGACCTTGTGAATTTCCTCAGGCTTAACCGATCTCGGCAGAAAGATCTCGAATCCCATTGGATCTTGAGCCGCTGTAATTACTTGAATCGCCTGGGCCACTGTTGTTTCAACGTGAGGCTGGGCATAATGTCCGACCAGAACGATCTCTTTTGAATCCATGCGAAAATCAATAGCGATCATGGCCATTTGCCTTCGTCCGCTGCCTTGCCTGAGTTCGCGCAACCACTGGTGAGAGACATAATAATTCTGCAAAATTGGCATGCAGTAGACACCCTTCACCCCATTTATACCGCCAACCTGCGCCTTAATTCCTACCCACAAGATTTGCTTGACGTTCTTTTCAGCGGTTAAGTGCACGCAAATGGTCACGACTAAATTTAGTGTTCAAGGGAATGAAAATTGCTTCTCAATTGTATTTGCTTTTCAGCTTAAAATACTAAAGACAGAAAAGCAGTGCAATAAATGCGAAAGAGGATGCAATGGAAGCAGTAGTAACTGAGATTCGCGCTGACGATCACGACCGCTGGGTCGAGCTGTGGACCGCTTATCTGGCTTTCTACAAGACAACTTTGCCTGCCGAAACCTTTGACTCAACCTGGCAGAGGTTAATGAATAAGAGCGGCACCCTGCGAGCATTTGGAGTGCGCGAGGACGAAACCGGACCACTGTTAGGAATAACGCACTATTTACTGCACGAAACGGCCTGGACGTCCAAACAAATGTGCTATCTACAAGACTTGTTTGTCGACTCGGAACTAAGGGGAAAAGGACTTGCGCGCAAGCTTATTGTGTCCGTTGCCGAAGCCGCAAAGAATCTCGATTGCTATAAGTGTTATTGGCTCACCCAGGACAACAACACACAGGCACGGTTGTTATATGACAAAGTGGCCAAATTTAACGGCTTCCTGCGTTACGATTTTAATTACATGCATGACGGCAAAAGCGCATAGTCTCACATGTATTTGAGCATATGTAATTTTGCCTGAACGCAGCTTCGGTAAGTTAAGATGGTATTTTCATATTCGGGGGCGTCAGCTAATTGGAACCAACAAGTTCATTGCCTAACCTTGAGGCATTGCTAAATATTATTGCCAACAGCGTAGAAATTTTAGGCATTGCTACCGCCGGAACCGCTTTAACGCTTGGCTGGACTCCTATGGCATGCGGCGCCAAGGGCTATGATTTTTGTTGCCAGTTTTATGGCTGCCGGCACTTATGATTGCATCACTGGCAGTTACAAAAAAACAGGTCGGTCCAATCGTGCAAATGATCAAAGATCGGCATTCAGAGTCACAATAAATTATACGCCGGCATGGGCGGTCAGGGCCGTCAGTTCTCTATTTAACTGAGCTGCGCTCTTGTATCTCCTCTCTGGATCTTTTGCCAAGCATTTAAAAATTATGGCTTCCAATTCTGGGCAAAAATGCAACAACTCGGCAGAAGGCTGATGTGACGGCAGATCTTCGACGTGCTGACGAACAAGATCGAAGTAGACCAGAGAAGAGAATGGCGGCTTGCCGGTAAAAACCTGGTACATGACACAACCTAAAGCATAAATGTCGCTACGTGCGTCCAGCTCTCGGCCCAGGCATTGCTCAGGACTCATATAATTCGGTGTGCCCATGACCTGACCCGCGACAGTGAGATTAGAAGCCATACTTTGTGAGCTTCTGGCGATTCCGAAGTCGATAAGTTTGACAAGACCGTTAGCCGATATAAGAATGTTGCTTGGTCTAATATCGCGGTGAATGATGTTGCATTCATGAACAACTGTAAGTGCCGCACATATTTGCGAAAATATATTTACCGCCCGTCCTACTGTAATTTTCGAGCGGCTCAGTAAAATCTGATCTAGGCCCAGACCGTCGTGAAAGTCCATCACCAAATATGGTTCATTCAAATGGGTCATGCCATAATCGAAGATGGTCACAAGACCAGGATGAGACAGGGCGGCAAGGCTTTTGGCTTCGCTCTGGAAGCGTTTGACGATAAGAGCATCGCCAAGGTGCTGCCGACGAAGCATCTTGATGGCTACACACCGGTCCATCAGCAAGTGTTTTGCTTTATAGACAATACCCATGCCGCCGCGCCCCAACACACAATCAATCAAGTAGCATTCAGCTAACACTGTGCCAGGCCTTAATTCTGATTGCAGATTTTGCAAGCCAAATTGCCTGGCAATTGCCTGCATATTGGGGCCGTGGGCAGCTAAGTCTAAAATCTGAGTTTCTGCGTCGGCGCCGTCTGGAATCGCATTCCTTACATTTGCAGCAACTTTGTTTTGCTGCCGCTCCCGCCATCTAATAATTCGTTCAGCAATACCTGGATCGAGCCAGGACATACCGCTTGCCACTGTCTTGACGGCACGATACAACTTCTCTATCTCGATGTCCTTAAAACAATAGCCATCAGCACCTGCCTCCATTGCCGCAACAATGGTTGCCTCATCAGTCGATGTGGTAAACATGATAATGCGCACATTGGGCAGCGCGGCCTTGATTTGCTGAGCTGCCTGAATGCCGTCCACTATGGGCAGACCAATATCCATCAAAACCACATCAGGCTTAAGTTGCAAGACATCACGCACGGCAGCCAAACCATCAGCACTTTCACCAACCATTGCTATATCTTTAAATGCTTGCAAGGCGTATCTAAGGCCCAGTCTTATGATCGACTGATCTTCAGCGATTAGAATAGTAATGGCTCTCGTAACAGACATGCAGCTCCTGAGGCGCAGGACCAATTATCTAGGAACAGGCGCGGGTAGCTTAGCACTGTTGCTAGGAAACACTAGTTACTAACATAGCAACAATCAATCATGTTCGCTTCCTGGGCCTGCTCTCAGCCTGGGCTATGAGCGGATTATCAGGCCAAGAGTGTTTTGGATAGCGCGCTTTCATTTCTTTTTTGACTTCGCTGTAAGTATTTTTCCAAAAGCTTGCAAGGTCATCAGTAACTTGCTGCACCCTGTAATTAGGTGCAAGCAAATGCAACAGCAAAGATCGCCGCGACTTTGCAATTTTCGGCGTTGCTGCCAGACCAAAAAGCTCCTGAATACGTACGGCAAGCACAGGTGGTTTGCCTGATTCGTAAAGCAACTTGATCTGATTGCCGCTCGGCACAACTATGTGCTCGGGTGCCTCAGTCTCAATAGCTGAAGATTGCTCACGGTTCAGTTGCGACTGCAAGATTGAAAGAAAAGAACGAGCCTTGAGCTCGGCTAGACTTATTGAACCCATGCACCAGACAGATAATAAGTCACGCCAGGGTTCGTTAGAAAACAAGGGCAGCTCAAGCTCTGGCAAATTTTCACGCAAGAAATTTATGCGCGCTAAATATTGAGTTGTCTGCTCATCTATCAAAGCAACTAGATCGACCCCACCAGCACTGAGTGCTTGCGCCAACACTTCACCGCCATCAACGTCATCAGGAATCGCCGATGGTGCCTCATCAATAACCAGGTCGCAAAAACGTGTGCGTTTAAGTGCCACCACTTTCTCGCGCACGCTATCATAAAAAACATCTGTAGTCGATGTAAGATGCGACTTGGGCAACCAGCTTTTGTCGATGGCAGAAGCTTGCCTCACCGTGGCATCAGATTGTCCTGTTTCAATCAGCTCCACAGCTACAAAAAACTCTGCATCTGTAACAGCACATTCATTAGATAACTTGACACCGCGACCGCCAACCATGATGGCCGTTTTGCCACCAGATTCTCTGCGCTTGCAAATGCGATCGACAAAAGCCAACATCAGCGCCCGCATAACCGCTTCGTCAGCTCCGCTGACAGTTGTATCACTGCCGGAGGTGTCAGACTCACTGACAAGGCGAGTCAGCTTTCCGGCCGCCCGCAAAATCTGCTTAGCTTGATTGACCACCAACTCGCCGACAAAAGAGTGCTTGTACCCGCGCTCCTCATATTCACGTAGCGCCCAGATTCTATCTAGTACATCTGATTCTGATTTGTGTGCCGCTCCCGTTTTTTCAATGGAACGCTTTAGTGGATCACGTTCGGCAAGTAGAGCCGCGCACAAAGCAGCATCTTTTATGTGACCTGACCTGGCACCTTCGATAAGCATGCGAGCCAGACGCGGCTGTAGAGGAAGCAGCGCCATTTTGCCACCCAGAGCTGTAAGTTTGCCGTTCTCCAAGGCGTCCAGGCGATCAAGCAACTCCAGAGCCCGGTTGAGGCTAGCTATCGGCGGTGCTTCAAACCAGGAAAACGATTGTGGATTACTTTCACCCCAGGCATAAAGTTGCAAAAGGCATTCAGACAAATCTACCCGTTCGATTTCAGGAGAAGTGAATGCCGCAATACTGCGATGCTCGCGCTCGGTCCATAAACGCAGGCATGAACCACTGGTGGTGCGGCCCGCACGACCGGCTCGCTGGTCAGCAGACGCTTGAGATATGCGTTCTAAACCTAACCTATTGAGACCCAAGCGAGCGTCTAACCTATTAACTCGGGCCATGCCGCTGTCAACTACAGCAGTAATGCCGTCAATAGTCAAAGAAGTTTCGGCAATGTTAGTGGCGAGCACCACTTTGCGCTTGCCTGATTCACCCAATACTCTGTGCTGTTCCTCTAAGGGCATGTCGCCATATAAAGGCAACAACAAAAAATCTTCGCGATCAGCAGTTGATTCTAGCAACTCTTGCGTTCTGCGAATTTCGCCCACGCCTGGTAAAAAAGCTAAAATATGACCATCAGTCGTGTCGATCATGTGTTTAACACCGTCACAGACAGCCTGCTCAAGGGCGGCAGGGTTGGCTGGCGACTGTAAATATTCAATCGTCACTGGATAAGTACGGCCAGGGCTTTGCACAATCGGACAATTGGCGAGATAGCGACTGACCGGTTCGGCATCGAGAGTAGCCGACATCACAATGATTTTTAAATCAGGCCTCAGTTCATTGCGCACTTGCCTCACTAATGCCAGTGCCAGGTCACTATCAAGACTGCGCTCGTGAAATTCATCAAAGATAATTACAGTAAGTTTTTCAAGCATGGGGTCTTTTTGCAATCGCCTGAGAAAAACGCCCTCGGTACAAACAAGGATGCGCGTGGGCCCTGAAAATTTGCTTTCGTGGCGAACCTGATAGCCAGTTTCATCACCAAGTCTGGTGCCGCGCTCATCTGACATACGCGACGCTGCTGCACGAGCGGCAACCCGGCGCGGTTGTAAGACTATGATCTGGCCGGCACCGGCCAGGCCACTATCTAAGATTGCCGGTGGCACTCTTGTGGTTTTGCCTGCACCAGGTGCTGCGATAAGTACGAGGGCACCGCTATCAGTGCTGGTGAGATCTGAGATCACCTGCGGCAAGACATCATCGATTGGTAAATGCTTAATTGGAACTTTCTCGAGAGACTTGCGTAACAGGGTAATTATTTCACGGAGTGCAAGCATTTAATGCAATTCCTGCCCTTAACAAACTATTGCCTTTTGCAAAAAAGAAGGTAAGGTAGAGGTATGAGATATTAACTGACTACCAATGGTCTGCGACAACTTGCCCACAGGGCTTGGCGCGTGCTGTTGGTTTTTTTGTGCCCATTTTTCGTAAAAGTGGGGGCTAAGTACGTTTCTATCAATATACACAGGCGGCCTCGGCCGCTAAATGAGGATGAAATGAACGCACATTTAAGTGAAATCGACATCGATGTAGATGTTGGTAAAAATGTTGGTAAAAATGTTGGAAAATTAGAAGACCTGACCATAGAAAAGAATGCCAACAGTGAAGCGATCACCCAGGGGTCACTCTGGCTAGCAATCTGGACTCTGTCATGGCCGCTGTTTTTAAATATGGTAACCATCGCCTTTGCCAGCTTCGCTGACATATGGGTTGCCGGCAAACTTGGTTCGCAAGCTCAAGCCGCCATCGGCGTGAGCGGACAAATCTCGATCTTTATGATACTTCTGGCAGTGGCACTGTCATCGGGTACGAACGCGCTCGTCAGCCGTTTCTGGGGCGAGGGCGATAAAGCAAAAACAATCGTGGCTGCCCGGCAGGCTCTTTTGTTTTCGGCGATATTCGGCATCTGTTCGGCCACCACTGGGCTTTTAATTTGCCGTCCCCTATTACATTTGCTTGGTGCATCTGCCGAAGTTGAAAGACTCGGTTGGGAATATTTGAAATATGATCTGTTGGCTCAGGTACCATTTACGGTGCTCTGGGTAAGCAATTCAATTTTCCGCGCCAGGGGTCACACTCGCGTGCCCATGCTAGTCATGGCACTAATCACCGCGCAGGTTATCGCCTTAGACTATATTCTCGGCATTGCGCCATTCCATTTAGGTTGCGCCGGCATCGGCATGTCGTGGGGCATCGCCAGCATCTCTGGTTTAACTCTCTCGCTTGTTTTGCTCAAGCGCTCAGATCTGGGCGACTGCTTAAACTTGCAAAAGATGTTTGCAGAAGCGTCTATGGAATGGTTCAAACGATTGATGAAAATAGGCATTCCGGCATGCGTGCAAGATTTGGCTTGGGTTGGTGGCAACGGAGTATTGCTGGTAATTTTCGCTCACACTGTGCATCCGACTGCTACTGAAGCAGCCTGGGGTATCGGCTGGCGCTTAGAAGAAATGCTCGGCGGTTTTCCTGTCTATGCTTTGAGCATGGCTGTCGCAACCATTGTCGGTCAGAATCTGGGTGCCAAGCAACCAGAACGAGCAGCAGAAGCCGGCTGGAAAGTGGCTATGTTGGGCGCCGGCGTTAACGCGCTAATCGCTGTCGTACTCTTCTTCGGAGCACGACCACTGGCCTCAGCCATGACCAATGACGCGCAAGTGCTCGAATACACCGTGCAATATTTGCAAGTTGTAGGAATTGCACAACCGTTTGTGGCCATCTGGTTGATCTTAATGGGAGCCATGAACGGTGCGGGTTACACCACCTGGCCCATGTGGGCATCGGTAATATGTTTGGCTGTGATTCGTCTGCCGCTGGCATGGTTGCTTACGATCACATTCAAGATGGGGCCGATTGGTTGCTGGTATGCCATTGCCATTCCCACAGTGATGTTGGGATTGCTCATGCTCTATCAGTTCAGAGTCGGTAAATGGAAATTGCACCAAGTGTAATTCATTGCAGTGGGCGGCTATTAACTAGTCGTTCACTGCTCTGCCATTGAGGCGCAAAAATCACTTGCTGGCTTCTTTGGCGTCGTGCAAATAACGTGATGCCGTATCAGGCACAGGCATTACACTTTCTTTTAAAAGCAAAAACATTGTCGGTTTGATTTTTAGCTCGCCGCTATAAGGGTTGCTGTAAGCCGAAAGCAGCCAGATATTGAGCGCCATGGCCGTGGCAACGAGCGTAGTCATAGCACCTTGAATTCTGGGAAATTCTGAAGCGAATATATAACTCAGTACGATGACAATTACTGCCCCCAGGCCGACAATAAGCCACAGAGCCGGCTGCATCGTAGTTTGCGCTAACAGTATGCGGGCGCGTCGATGTTCGCCCAAACTTTGCATAGAGGCAATCAAGCCTTGTTGCAAGTTACTCTGTCTGTCATTCTCAGGCACCACAGCCACGGTGGCTTCCCAGAGTTCCTGGTAAGTCTTCCAGCCGTGATTGATTTTGACGCGCTCCTCCATCAGAGGCCATTCTTTTTCGATAACGTCATCGACATATTGACGACAAATCTGTCTCAGTCGTGGCCGATCTACATCAGAAAGGCCGCGGGCGACACGAAAGATGCTGGCAACATTGCTCGCTTCTTGTTCATCATGCATGCGAGCGTCGTTATAGCGGTCCATGGCCGAAGCAATCATGAAACCGAGCAAGACGGCAAAGAGTGTGCCGACCACGCCCATCATCGCTTCGCCGGCGCTATGGTGCTGTTCTAGCTCCTCTTTTTTGATAAAACGATTGACCACCCATTGACCGACGAGGGCCAGGGAGACAAAGCCAAATATTAAAAGTGCGGCGTGAGCTAAGGTATACATGACAGCAGAGGATAGCAAATGCGGGATTGGATGGCTAGTCCGCAGGCAGTTCAGGGCATGAGATTAAAGCCTTTGCCCTCGAAGGTCTTGGCGGCGCTGCCTCGCTCCAGTTTAGAGTGCTGGTTGTGAAGTCGTAGTTTAGAATTGGCCGCCCTTCCTTCGTCGACGGCTTGAAGCTTTCGCATCAAGCGTTCGATTGCCAGGTTGCGATTGCGACTTTGCGAACGAGCATCCTGGCTAATAGCTACCAGGCCCGTTGGTACATGAGTAGCTCTAACCGCCGAATCGGTTTTATTGACATGCTGGCCGCCAGGCCCTGACGCCCGACACGTGTCAATGCGAACATCGCTCAATTTATAATCAAACGACTCTGGTGGCTGTAAAACCTGAACGCCCACAAACCAGTTTTTGCGACCATGATTGGGGCGATACGGACTGGTGCCAACCCATTTAATCGAACCCATCCAGGGCTGCAACCAGGTGGGCACCGCTTCGCAATCAAGAGAAAATAAAATTGATTGAAAGGTTCCGGTTTTCTTTCCTTCAACAGCTTCAATAAGCTGTAGCTCGGTCTGATTAAGTTTTGCCTCGCCAGAAATTAAACCGGCGACTTTTGCCACCACCAGGCAGCATTCATCTGGGCCAACGCCGGCGCTAATTTGCAACCAAATAGTCATCTTTTAACAACTCCAGTCTTGTATGTGATCAGCGGCGCTAAGGTGGCGATGACATTTATCAAACCGGCACTGACAAGATCGCCAACGACGACATCAATGTCTTTGTAGGCCTGCGGAGCTTCTTCATAAAGCAGCGCTTGGTCTTCGCAAATTACACGGCCACCAAGTTCGGTGCGCTTCAAATCTTCTTTGCTATAGCGCTTTTCTAATTTGCCGCGACATTCAGAGCGCTTCCATTTGCGGCCGGCACCGTGAGCAAGGGTGGAAAGATTTACAGTCTGATCTCCACGAGCGATCACCAGATAGCTAAGAGTGCCGCGAGAACCAGGTATCACAACCGGCCCCTGATCTGATGGCGCTGCACCTTTGCGATGGAGCCACAAAGATTCTTGACGGTCGAAATGCACACCGTTGTGGCAGACGTCTAGAATTTGCTTACCACGGGTATGGATGGCACTCATAAATTTTGAAGCAATAACCTGGCGATTTAACTGGGCCCACCGGACGGCATTGTCGTGATTAGCGAGATAATCGCGCGCCTCTGTTGATGCAACTTCGAGACCGGCGTTGCCAAATTGTCTTTGATGGGTTTGTAGAATATTTTCTCCCAGGCCACGAGAGCCGCTGTGTACGAGCACGTAGAGGGCGTCTTTAGCAATATTGAGATCGGCAAATAGGACCGGATCGACAATATTTTGCACCCGCTGCAATTCAGCGAAATGATTGCCTCCGCCGATAGTGCCCAGTGAATTGTCAAACTTAGTGGGGGCAAGTTTGGCCGAAGTAATCTGTTCACAACAGGCGTCGAGACCCATTGATTCAAATGGATCGAGCTTCTTGACCCACTTATCTAATTTGATTTGCGAAGTAGTGAGGTCAGCCTGCCAGAAGCCCATGCCACAGCCGATGTCGTTGCCGACAAGGTGTGGATAGATAAAGCCATCGCAGGCAAAGACAGCACCAATGGGAGTGCCTTTACCCGGATGAAGGTCTGGCATGCCCACTGCCTGGCGCATGCCAGGCAACAGGGATGTTTGATTGAGTTGTTCGATAGCATTGCTTTCAATCCAGTTATCTGGCGATGCAATTATTTTTGTGGTCATATTTATCCTTTCCTATTAGTCAAGAAACGCAATGGTTTCAGTTTGTACCTCAGTGTTCATCAAGACACGGTGCCATTGCGCAAGCACGATGGTGGCGTGATCTGCGTGACGGACTGAACCTTTAACGAAAACCGTGGCATCTCTAACCATCTGCCGCCAGGCAAAAGATTTGGCTAGAGGGTCACTGGCGACAAGTGCTGCATGTTCAACTTGAGTTAATCCTTGTGGATAACGGTTGCAGACCATGACGGACTCGCCGCCTCTGCGATAGGCGTAGCGTGCAACGTGTGCTTTGCCACCAGTGCCGCGCACCAGCGGTTCATGCGAACGAACAAGCACTGCTGGCACTACCAGCGATACTGGAATGAAAAACCACTCGCCCTGACGTCTGAACGCTTTTGTTTTGCGGCGGTTGCGTTTGGCTTCGTTTAAGCCAGTCTCTTGATGCAAGAGCTCATCTGGTTTTAGAGAGTCTTTGGCCGCAGCAACAGTGGACACACCTTCTACAGCGGCCACAAAAAGATGACGTTCATCTCTGCCACAAAGAAAATGATCTTTTTGAACAGCGACTCCATCGCCATCTAGTCGCCTCGAAAGCAACAGCAGATGTTTATCTTGTGCTAACACCTCCAAAACTGAAAGCTCAAGATCAGCGTGCGCGTCTTCGCGAACTGAGATTTCGAATATTTCCTCGCCACTTTTTGTGATGATATTGAGGCGCACAGGGGCTACCTGACGCTGGCGACGGCCGCGTAAAAATTCAGTATCGGCAAATTTTACGATGACCTTGGCACCAATCTTGTTGAATGATTTTTGCAAGTTGGCAAACAATATATTTCTCCAAATGTTCGCAGCAAAACACCTCGCTGCAAACGAAGTAAAAAACGATGCACGGTGCGCAGAGCCGGACAAGCTCCGGTTTTACAACGGGCGGCGATATGCGTAGTTAGTTGGTTACCGCAGCATGGCAATGCCAATGCAATGGATACAACAATAAATTACAGAAACTCTAGTTCCGTCAGATCAATTGTCCCAAGTACAAAGCAGGGGCTGTGAGCCCTTAGAGCGATATGCTGCTGTGCGAAGTACTTCGGGAAAACATGATCTTCACCTCGAAAAAATGGGAGGAACTTGAAACCATTCTATCAAGCTAACAGCTTATGTCAAGAGACGCTTGCTGTGACAAAGCGGCATACGCATTTGCTCTGCTGTAATACGACCAACCCTCTGCACCTCTAAGACTATCTGAAGTTATGCTCCGCCGGAGACAGATAGAGCGGTTTTCGCCGAGATTCTGTTCATTTTGCGGCGGTGGTGCACACCGTTCACCAGCGCTCCTGCACTCGAGCCCCAGGACACGCAAAGTGTGCCGAAGGCTAATGCAACCAGTCCTGAAACAGCCAGAGGAACTGCATTGACAGCTGAAGACAGTAGTACCAGCTGAGCCAGAACACCGAAAATCAACGGCGATATTTGCAGAAAGCCCAGGGCAATGAGCGGCTTGGCCTCGTTGGTCCGAGCGCACCGTGCAAAGGCGTAGGCTGGTATTGTGAGAAAGACAAAGAGAGCTACAGCCGCGGCAATTTCTTCGCCACAGGTGCCATCAGCAAAAACAACTGGAGCAGTGCTCGTATCGGCAGCAGCGCTGGCAAAAATGTAGACACTGACAAAAGCTGCCGGCAGTGATGCCATGGCGCTGACAAAAATTGCTTTACTGTAGCGAAAACTGTTTGGGATAGCCTGTCTTGCCTGCTGAGCCAATTTGCCAGTGGTTAAGGCCGCCAGGCAGCAAGCGGTGGTGACCCAAACACCCTGCAAACCGTCAGTGAGCGTGCAAGTGACGAAGACGGCGGCTGCAAGTGCAGCTAACAGATAAAAAATATTATTCTTCAAATCGAGAAAGCGATGAAGAAATTCCATATAGCAAAGTGCCGTCAATACTAATCCTATTCCACAGGCGTTAATAGTGGCATAGACATACTCATTGGTCTGCACCCCTGTGAGATGCCAGAACAGATGGCCTGAAAGTAAATAAATGATGAGATAGGTCATAGCCGAGCCAACCACAATCGAGGATATGGCCAAACGCTGAATAAGGTTTCGCCAACATGTCGACTTTCGAATGATGGTAGCAGAGCTAAAGGGAGCAACCTCGATTTGGGTCTCGCCCACAGTTTGCATGGCGCCGGGGCCGCTGTTAATACATTTAGAGAGCTTTACCGCTTCTTTAATTTCGCAGATTTTTTTCAATTGACGGCACTCCTGTACTAGTTATGTGCCCGCCAAGAAGTGAAATAAGCCTGAAAGATAGGCTCGTTGGTTAAAATTGCGGTCACCAGTCAAGGAAAGACGGTGCAAATCACGTGAGTGTTTACCTTCGGTCGCACCGCTGCTGTTGCAAAGCTTACTTATAGAGATCAGAGCCAACGAATGAACTATCAACACTCTGAAATTTCAAATCAATATTTCTTTGCTCGGCGATTTCGCTGAATTGCGCTTTGGGTAAAGGCGACTGGCTATCAAATATATCGAGGGCTGGTAAAACTTTTTGGTCTGCTTTAGTAGCATCGTGGTTGTTATCTGTAATGGCAAAATTGTCTGGCCGATTGTTTGCGGTAGTACCGATGGTGCCCTCATTGCGCATCGACTGCCACAGCGAGACAGACAAATCAGAACCAATATCTGCTTGTGAGGGCTGAGCACTTTCGCGCACTACGTCGTTTGGTTTACTCATGCCATTTCCTCTTGCCTAATTGTCTCGGTCACAAAAAGACAATATCGAAAGCGTCGTTAGATCAGTGTGAGGTTTCGCCCGGCACTTTCATAAATGGTTGGCGTTAGCTTTGAGTTTTAACCGCTACCGAAACAGAGAAGATACCACCCTTAGTGTATCTGGTCGTCAACTTGGAGAACCCGGCAGATTGAACCAGTTCGTCGATTTCTTGCTGGGGGCGACATCTCATTTCCCAGGCCTCGCCATCGCGATTGGTTAGAACTTTGGAGATAAATTCTAAGTCAGGGTGCCAGGGCTGATTGGTGTAAATCAAATAGCCGTCATCGCGCAAAAGATCGCGAGTGGCTCCCAGTGACTGACTAACGATGTCGTTATTGGAAAACAATTCCAAAATTCCCGACACCACGGCAACGTCTGCTTTGCCCAGGGCATAATGTGCGCTCGAGACAAATGCATCGCGATGCACAAACTGCACATTCTGCAGACCGAGTTTTTGTGCCCGCTGCCGCCCCTGCTCAAGCCCTCTTTCATCAACGTCGTACATGCGAGCGTTGATTCGCTCAGGTTTGATACCACCCGATGAGAGCAGGTCGAGAACGTACCTTCCTGGACCGGAGGCGACGTCAACCAGTTCGATGGCAGCTTTTGAGTAGACTTCCGATTGCCTGACGCCCCAGAGAATCGCCTCTTTGAGAAGAATGCCGCGACTCCTAATGCCGCTCCAGCCGGCCGAGTTGAGGTAACAACGGTCGACCAGTTTTCCGATTGGTCCAAGACCCCTGGCTTTATTTTGATAAACGTAATCTAGTGATTGTCCCGAATCGAAGCCATATTTCCAGCCAACTTTTATGCCATCGCTAATAGGCCCGATGTTTTTTAAAAGCCAGCGCAGGCAACTAAATTTGGCATCACAGAGTGCTGAATTAAGAGGGCGCTGCGCTATTGTTGTATTCATTTTGTCACCTGCATTTTGGTCGAAGACTGGTTACGAACTATTACTGACTGCTATTACTGATTGTTTTTACTGGCCGCGAAATGCGCGAGAGCGTAGTCTTTGATCGCTCGAAGCAGATCGTCACGCTCAAGTTCATGAAACATGTCGTGCCGCATGGCCGGGAAAGTCTTCATTGCCTTTCCTTCGCTACAAAGACTATTGAAGAATTGCCTTTGCTCACTGACGCCAGCTACCAGGTCGTTGCCGGCAGTGAGAACAAGAGTAGGCACGTTGAACTGCTGCGCCTGCTCTAATGCGCGCACTCCGGCTTCGTTCAATTGCAGCAGAACTGATAATGGAATCGTTCGAGTGATTGATTGATCCTGGTCGTAGCGCAATGCTTCTTCTTTAGAGCGAGTGAGCATTCGCCCTGATACATAACTGGGAATAGAAATATTGGGCGTGACAGCATGCAGCGTTCTTAAGATCGACCATGCACCCGGGACGAACAAATTGATGCTGAAAGTAGGGGCCAACAGTATCAGCGAGCTGATTGGATGCTTGTATTTCAGCAGGCAATCAATCAAAGCCACAGCAGAAAAGCTATGCGCCACCACCGAAATATTTTCCACTGGAATGTCGTAAGCCTGAGAAATGTGAGCAATGAACTGACGCGCATCTATCACCAACTGATCAAATGACCGAAGTGGTGCGGTAGATTTGCCATGACCGCGCGCATCCCAGGCGAAGAGCCAGGTGTCTTTCAGATTTAGATCGCGTACCACCTCGCCAAGGCGCCCGGAATGCTCGTGACCACGGTGGAAGAGCAACACGGCGTGCCTGGAAACAGCGGCAGGTCGTGAGAGGCGAAAGTGAATGTCGCAACCATCGTTCGCTTTGAGCGATTGCTCAAATTGCTCAAATTCGCCGGCGGCGTTTTCTTTTAAATGATGCACTGTGTTCGCCTCGACTGACT